>CAJYKO010000195.1 GCA_913775215.1 uncultured Devosia sp.
ATTACGCCGGATTTACCCTGCCGTCGGCGCTGTTAATGCTGGCCATCGCGCTTGGGGCAGGGGCGCTGGGCGGCGATCTGGCGCAGGGTGTGTTGCATGGATTGAAGCTTGTTGCCGTCGCGGTGGTTGCGCAGGCTGTGCTCGGCATGGCGAAGAGCCTGACGCCCGACAAGGAGAGGGCGGGGATCGCTGTCTTGGCCGTGGCAGCCATGGTCATTCTTGGCGGTGTCTGGGGGCAGGTGGGCGCGATTGTCCTTGGCGGCGTGCTGGGGCTCTGGCTTTGCCGGGGCGAGGCGCAGGCCGTGAGCGATGAGATGGCTATGCCGGTATCACGCGCGGTTGGCGTTGCGGCGCTGCTCCTGTTTGCCGGGCTGCTGCTGGTTCTGCCGCTTCTGGCGGGGTTCGGGCAGGGCCTTGCGGTGTTTGATGCATTTTATCGTGCGGGTGCGCTGGTGTTCGGTGGCGGCCATGTGGTGCTGCCGCTGCTTGAAGCGGGAACGGTGGGGCAGGGTTGGCTCGACCAGAATACGTTTCTTGCTGGCTATGGCGCGGCGCAGGCCATGCCCGGACCCCTCTTTACCTTTGCAGCCTATCTCGGCGCGGCAAGTGGTTTGCCGCCGAATGGGGTCTTGGGGGCCGCCATTGCGCTGGTCGCGATTTTCCTGCCTGGTATGCTGATTTTGCTTGCAGCGCTGCCGTTCTGGCATGGGCTGCGCGGCAATGCGACGGCGCAGGCGGCGATGCGCGGGGCAAACGCCGCGGTCGTCGGAATTTTGGGGCTGGCGCTTTATAATCCGGTTTTTACGAGCGCGGTGCTGGGGCCGGCAGATTTTGTCCTAGCTTTGGCGGGTTTCGCGGCGCTCGTGAGCTGGAAAGTGCCGCCGTTGGCGGTTGTTGTGGTGCTGGCGGGGATTGGTGGGGTGATTGGTGTTGCATAGGCCTATACGATCTTGGCCTCTTCACACGTTCGATTGTCACCCCGGACTTGATCCGGGGCTCAGCCCCCGATCTCAGGATGGGTCCCGGCCTTCGCCGGGATGACACCTTGGCGGGTGGGGATATCAGGAGCCCCACTTCGTACTTTGCCTAAAGGCCTTTAGTCGTTCTGCTGCCTTCGGCGCGAATTCCCAAAGCATTTCAACGCTTTGCCATTTTGCGGCATTCACCTCGTCGAGTTGCGCCGTGAGCGGCTGATTTGGGTCGGCGAGGAAAAGGTATTGGAGGTCGTGGTGGGTGTGAGGCGGCTCGTTGCGGGATTTTTTGCCGGGAACGTCATGGCTGTGGATGACGAAGGGCAGGTCGCCACCTTGGTGCCAGGGGTGCAGTTTTAGGCCGGTGACGCCGGTTTCTTCCTCGGCCTCGCGCTGGGCGGAGAGATGAAAAGATTCGCTTGGCTCATAGTGACCGCCGGGTTGGAGCCAGCGGCCGATGGTGATGTGGTCGATGACGAGAATCTTGGTGTGATCGGGCGAGAGCACGATGGCGCTGGTGGTCAGGTGACCAGGCATGGTTTCGCGGAGGTCTAGGCGGTGACCCTCGGCGATCTGCCAGCGGAGCAGGGAAAGGTGCTCGGCGGGGGAGGCGACCTCGGCGAGATAGCGGGTGACGGTGGCGGCGAGGGTTTGTGCGAAGGATGCGGGTGACATGGAGTGCTTGTAGCGCGTGAACTAAATTCTGTTCCACCGTCATTGCCCGGCTTGTCCGGGCGATCAAGATTGGGGCGGAGATGGACCACCCGGACAAGCCGGGTGGTGACGGCGGGGGCGGCGGTTTCGCAAGGGAGAAATCAGCGACCAAAACCCGGTGGGGGTTCGGCCAGCGCGATGCGGTTGTTATCGGGGTCGAAGACCTGGGCGACTTTGCCGAAGCCGCCTGAGGCGAGATTGATCGCGGTGATGTCGAGGGCGGCGAGGCGGGCCATTTCGGTTTCGAGATCGGGGGTGACGATGGTCATGACCGAGTGGCCGGCATGGGCTGCGTCTTCCCAAAGCTGGAGGCCGGCGCCGCCGATATTGCGCCACTGCACCATGCCGGGAATGGGCTTGTCGTCGACCGAGCGGCCGATCAGCTTTTCATACCAGACGAGGGCGATATCGAGATCGGCGACCTGCATGCCGGCATAGGCGCCCTGCACGTTGAAGACTTTTGACGACATGAAAACACTCCTCTGTTTTCTGCGCGACGATTGGCCTTTCGCCGTTTCGACACGAAAGGCTCAGCCGCGAGGAGCAAAGAGGATGACTAAGGCGCCAACAAGAGCGGCCTAAGCGGGCTCTTCAAGGGCGAGGCGATTGCCTTCGCTGTCGCTGATCTCGGCGACATGGCTGCCATCGTCGAGCGCAGTCTTGGGGAAGAGAACGGCGCTACCAAGAGCTTGGGCGCGTGCTATGGTTGCGTCGATATCTTTAACGAAAAAATAGAGGATGGCGCCGTGCTGGGTGGGGACATAGACCTCGCCCTGGCAAAGCGCCCAGCTGGCGCCTTCGCCCATGGCCTCGGCATAGGCCATTTGGCTGTTGTGCAGCGTGATAGGATCCGCGAAAGCAGTGCCGAAAACCGCGCGATAAAAGGCGACTGCGCGCTGGAGATCAGCGACGGGGATTTCGACATGGACAATCATGGTGTTGCTGGCCGCGTGGTACACGAAATGCCGCTGAGGCGCTCGGCGAAACGCTCGCGCATGACTTCGTGGGGCGGGGAGAGGCGGACAAGGGCGAAAAGCTTGTCACTCGGAGCTTCGACGACGAGGAGGCCTTCCTCGATGTCGAGCTGCTGCTGGGCGAGGAGCCGGGTCTGGGCGGCGTTGAAAATGCCGAGATCGACCGTCTGGCCGATGCCATCGCGATTGGTGGTCGAATAGATGACGATGCCGGCTTCGTTAAAGAGCGCAAGGGACCAGAAGGCATCGGGCAGGGTGCCGCGAAGATAAGCGGGGCCTTCGGCAAGATCGAGCTGGCAGAGGCCGTAGACGAGATCGGGATCGAGCCCAAGGGGATTGGGCTGACCCGCTTCGACCGGCGGCAGGATGACCATGCGGTTGCTGGCTTGAAAGGCCGAGACGCGCGACCAGGTGGTTTCTTCGGCGAGCATGGGGAGGGTGAGGATGACCACAATGTGGATGATGCCGCCGAGCAGCACGCCGCCGATGAGCCACAGAAGAAACCGGATCATGCGCAGTCTCCGCGCGTGATGGTGGGCATGGTGTCGTTATTCGAGCCGAAGCCGGAAAAGGCCGTGGTGTCGTAGAGCGTCAATTCGAGGCTGAAGGGGCCCGAGCCGGACAGTTCGAGCCAATTGCCGGGGGAAAGGCGGGTGCCGACATGGATGGTCATGGCGCCGGAATTGTCACGCGCGACCTGGCTTGAGCGCATGGCAAGATCGGTGCCGGGGGCGGCAAGGTTCTGGCCGGCGCTGTCGACGGCAACGAGCGTCCAGAAGCTCGAGACCGGGACATGGCCGGAGAGCGTATAGGTGCAGGCGAGATCGAGCGGTTCACCGGCTGTGTCTGTGGTGGCGAGGAATTGGAGGCCTTCGGCACGGCCGAGTTGAAGGGCGGCTTCGCGGGTCAGGTGGCCGCGCGTGTAGGGATTGGGCGCGTCCGAGCCGAGATCGGGCCAGGAGACCCAGGCGCCGATCTGCGCGGCGCCGAAAAGGCGGCCATCGGTGAGCGCGTAATAGGAGAGGCCGAAGCCGGTCGCGAGGGCCACGGCGATGGAAAAGAGGAGAAGCAGGACAAACCGCACTTACGTTCAGCTTCCTCGTTTGATCAGGGCAAGACGTGCTGAACCGGCAGCGCTGCGAACATGCAAAGGCTATAGCAACCGGAACGGCGCGACGAAAGCCATGGTGATGCCGCAGAGGAAAAATAGCGGTATGGGACCAAGGCGAATCAAGACGAGTGAGGTGTTTATGCAGGGACGGATTTGGATCGCGCTGGGATTGGCGCTGCTGGCGGGACCGGCTTTGGCCAAGGACAAGGTAAAGACGGACGCAGATCTGTCGGGCTGGATCGGGACCTGGACCGCCGGGCCGGAGCAGGAAATCACCATTTCACCGGGCGAAAATGGCGGCCTGACGGTCGATGGCTATGCCAGCTATGGCGCGGAAGATCCCGAAAAGGCCGCGATCGGCGCGATCAATGTGGGCGGATTTGCGGGTGAGATTCCGGCCGACTGGATCGAAGGCAACAATGTCACCATCGCCTCGACGGGCGACGAGATCATCCCGACGAGCGAAGCCGGGCAATATGATTGCTGGGTGGATATGACGCTGAACGGGGACGCGCTCGAGGTTGACGACAATGGTCAGTGCGGTGGGCTTAATGTGACGTTCTTCGGCACTTATACGAAGCGATAGGGGGTTGGTGGCCGCGCTTAAAGCCCGGCACTGGGGGCAGGTGCACTGGCCTGATCGGCAACCGGCGCCAAATCCTTGATGGCAATGTCGAGACGATCGGCGAGATCGAGGAGTTTTCGGGCGGCGGCCGGGGTCAAGTTGGGCGGGCGCTCGGCGGTTTCTTCCTCGGGAACGGCTGCCGCATCGGCAACGATGGTCTGCTCGGGCACGAAATCGACGCCGAAGACCGGCTTGATCTCGATATTGGTGTGGGCATAGGCCATGAATTTCTGCCAAGCGATGGTGGGCAGGGTACCGCCGGTGAGGTTGTTGGTCGGGCGGTAGTCATCGTTGCCGAACCAGACGGCGGCGACGTAATTGCCGGTAAAGCCGCAGAACCAGGCGTCGCGATAGGACGTGGTGGTGCCGGTCTTGCCCAGCGTCGGGACGCCTTCGATCTTGGCGCGCGAGCCGGTGCCGCTGGTGACGACGGCGCGCATCATCTGGTTCATGTAAGCGACGGTTTGCTCGGACAGGATGCGCTCGCGCGGGGCGTCGGGATCATATTCCCAGACGGGGTCGCCGGTCAGCGTCGTCATGCGCGTGATGCCGAAGGCGGGGGTCTTGAGGCCGTCATTGGCAAAGACCGCATAGGATGAGGTCATGTCGAGGACGGACACGGAGGCGACGCCGAGGGCGAGCGAGCGTGTGACCGGATAATCGGCGCGAAGGCCCATGCGGTGGCTAAGCGCGGCGATGGTGTCCCGGCCGGTCTTGATCGAGAGCGTCACCGGGACCGTATTGATCGAGGCGGCAAAGGCAGATTGCAGGGAAATTTGGCCTTTGTAATTGCGGCCATAGTTTTGCGGGCACCAATCGCCGATGCAGACCGGGCGATCCGAAATGGTGTCGGAGGGTTTGAGGCCCAGTTGCTCGAAGGCTTCGGCATAGACGAAGGGCTTGAAGGAGGAGCCGGGCTGGCGCGTCGAGACAATGGCGCGGTTGAACTGGCTCTTGCCATAGTCGGTGCCGCCGACCATGGCGCGGATGGCGCCCTGCGTATCGGTGACGACCATGGCGGCCTGGGAAACCTTATATTGCTCGCCCTGTTCGCGGACGACAGAGGTGACCGCCTCTTCGGCATAGCGCTGGAGGGTCGTGTCGATCGTGGTGCGGACGGTGAAATTATTGCCCTGCGCGCCGGTTTCGTCGATGATCCGTTTGGCTTCGTCAAAAGCCCAATCGAGGAAGTAATTAGGCGAATTGACATCGGCGGTGCGCTCGATGGGCGAGGCAGGATGGCGGCGGGCGGCGGTCACCTGGCCTTCGGTCAAGAAGCCGGCGGCGACGAGGTTGGAGAGGACGAGATTGGCGCGGCCGCGGGCGGCGGCGAGATCGACGTGTGGCGCATAGCGCGTCGGGGCCTTGAACATGCCGGCGAGCATGGCGGCTTCGGCGAGGTTGATGTCCTGCACGCGCTTGCCGAAATAATATTCGGCGGCGGCGGTGACGCCAAAATTGCCCCCGCCCATATAGGCGCGGTCGAAGTAAAGCTTGAGGATTTCGTCCTTGGAATAGTGCCATTCGAGCCAGATCGCGAGATAGGCCTCGATGATCTTGCGCTCGAAGGTGCGCTCGGAGGAGAGGAAGAGGTTTTTCGCCAGCTGCTGGGTGAGCGAGGAGCCGCCCTGGGTGGAATTGTCGCCCTGGGCATTGGACGCAAGGGCGCGCAGCGTGCCGACGATGTCGATGCCGAAATGGTCGTAGAAACGGCGGTCTTCGGTCGCGAGGGTCGCCTTGATCAGATAATCGGGCATCTGGTCGAGCGCGACGCTATCATCCGAGCGAATGCCGCGGCGGCCGATTTCATTGCCGAAACGATCAAGGAAAACGACGGAATAATCCTCGGCCTTGTTGAAGGCGCCACGATCGATGATCGAAAAGGCGGGCATGGCGAGCGCTGTCATCAGCACCGCGCCAATGGCGCCGAAGGTGAAGGCGTCGGAGAGGATTTCGACGATGAAGCGCTTGAAGCCGGAGACGTGGAACCGGCTCATGAAATCCTGGTAGCGGGTATAACCGCGGCCGAGCGCCTGCCAGAATTCATAGAGCGAGGAGTCGAGCCAGGCATCGGCGGCTAACATGCCCCCGGCGCGTTTTGGACGTTTTTGCTTGCTATAGAAAGGATCCTGCACGCCCAACCCCTTGGATCACGTCGCTCGAATGTGACTTGAGCGGGGTGCCAATTCAATCGCATCGCTGGAATATGATTGCCTTGCGGATAAGACAAGCGCAAACGGGCAACAGGATAAACGGAACGAGCCCAGCATGGCCTTTTGGGAAGAAAAATCGCTGGCCGAAATGAGCCCGACGGAGTGGGAAGCACTCTGCGATGGCTGCGGCCGGTGCTGCCTGATCAAGCTCGAAGACGAGGATACTGGCACGCTGATCACCTCGGACGTGCGCTGCCAATTGCTCGACGGGGATACATGTGGGTGCACGGATTATCCCAATCGGCAAAAGAAGGTGCCCGACTGCATCAAGCTCACGCCTGAGAATGTCGTCGAGATCAAGTGGATCCCGACCACCTGTGCCTATCGCCGGCTGGCCGAAGGCAAGGGCCTGGCCTGGTGGCATCCGCTGGTTTCGGGCGATCCGCAGACCGTGGTCGATGTCGGGGTTTCGGTGAAGGGCCGGACATTCTTGGAAACCGAAGTCGATCCCGATGAATGGGAAGAGCATGCGGTGGATTGGCCGGAATGGGAGCCACCGGAGCAGATTTAGAGTCGAAATTGTCACACAGCGTCGATCTTTCGTATTTCTTTAATACTGAAGCAAAAGCGCGGCTTGCCAAATCAGTTAACTTGGTAACTTCTCATTAACCATGATGTGACCAGATCGGTGGGCAATATCCGTGGCGGGGCAGGCATGATGAGCATGACCGAAAGTTTCCAGAAAGAGTGGTTCTGGCAGCGTGTGCGGACGATCCTGGGGCGCCATGCGGCGCTGCGCGATGGCGGCGGCGCAGAGGCGCTCGAGGTCATGCGTAAGCGCTATCCTGCTGGCCGGCCAATCGAAGAAGAATTGCAGCGGGCCTGGATGCTGGCGTCGGAGCGGCGCGTGTCGCTCTGCGTCGTGGCGCTCGAAATCGACTGCTATGTCGAATATCTCTCCGCCTATGGGCGTGATGCTGCCGAAGATTGCATGGAAGTGCTGGAACGCGTGATTGCGTCCTTGCTGGTGGGCGAAGACGATAGTTGCATGCGATTTGGCCAGAGCGGTTTCGTCCTGGCGCTGCCCGATATGCCCATGCTGATGGGGCGCGAACTGGTTCTGAAGATCAATCAGGCCGTGCGTCGTCAGGGGCTGATCAACAAGGAAAGCCACGCCGGCGCAGTGACGCTCGGGGCGGGGCTGGCGGCGGTCAATCCAGAGCCGCCATACGATCGCAATGTGCTTGATATTGCCAAGCAGGCTCTGCGCAAGGCGCAGCGGCGCGGACTGGGTCGGCTGGATATTGCGGACCTGCGCAGCGGCGAGAAGCGGGACGTGGCGGCTTAAGCTATAGGCGAGCGGCGTCTGGTCTAAATAGCATATTGCAAGATTTTGTTTTGCCGGAAGGCCTCCTCACCCGGCCTTTGGCCGACCTCTCCCTTGGGGGAGAGGTACCTCTCCGCGACTTTGGCAGCCTCTCACCTCTCCCTCTGGGGGAGAGGTCGACGGCGTAGCCGGCGGGTGAGGGGGCCTTATCTTACGTAATTGCCGCTAGGCCTTTCTGGTCCCCAGCGGTTGCCAAGCTTGCCCCCACCCCCTATAGAGCCCGTCCCCGCGCGGTTGCCGCGCTTTTCCCTTTTTGTGGACGGTTTGCGATGGCGCTGAGTTGTGGCCTCGACTTTGGCACTTCCAATTCGACGCTTGGGC
>CAJYKO010000196.1 GCA_913775215.1 uncultured Devosia sp.
GCGCATAGGGTGGGGGCGTGTCGAAGGGGAGCCCGAGGACGGTTTCGCTCGAGGCGAAGACGACGTTCTTGATTTTTGCCAGGCGACAGGCCTCGAAGACGTTGTAGCTCGTCGGGACATTGTTGGCGAATGTCCTAGCATTGGCGGCAAGGCCGGGTGCCGGAATGGCCGCGAGGTGGACGACGGCGTCGAAGGGGCCGCCGCGCTCGTCAATGCCGCCAAGAATCGCCGAGGCGACTTCGCCGAAATTGGTGAGGTCGATGCGCACCGAGGGGCAGATCGGGTCGGACAGCGTCTGGCTATCGACATTAAGCACGTCATAGCCATGGGCCACGAGATCGCGCAGCACGGCGCGACCGAGCTTGCCGCTGCCCCCGGTGACGAGAACCTTTTTCATCCGAACCTCCTCAAATTCAACGCTGATTTTCTGCGCGACTATTGGGGAGAAGGTTAGGCGGAATTGTTTCCATTGCCAACAGGGGCGCACCTCTCGTCGCAGATGAACCGAAACTGAACGGGGGCATCAGGGTCAGTTCAAACGGATTGAACCATGTTGGCGCCATGATGAATTTGATCGTCGGGGGACGACAATGAACAAGCGCCAGGAAAAGGTTTTAGTCGCCACGCTCTGTGGTCTCGTGATCGCGGTGACGGCGGGCTTCATGGTGCAGCCGGCCATGGCGGCGGGCTATGATGTGGGCCAGCCGGCGCAGGTGTCGCGCGTTGCGCCCTGGGATGTGCTGCAAGTGCGCAAATGGCCGGCGAGCTATTCCCAGAAGATCGGCAGCTTTGCGCCGGGAACCCCGGTCTGGGTCGAGCGTTGTATCGAGGTAGCGAAAAGCTCGGACTGGTGCCTTGTCGATAATGACGAGACGCGCGGTTGGGTGAATTCCAGCTACCTCTCGCCGCTTGGCGGCAGAGACATCTAAATTTTAGGCCGACCCCTCCATCGGCCGTTTTAGTGACCGTGTACTGACCTCCCCATGCATTGACTTTTCCGGTTCCTGACTGTTCCTCAAGAGCAATCAGGACCGGAGTTTTCTTTTATGGATGCCAATCCCGTTCTCGCCGAGGCTGTGCGCGGCAATTGGGTGGAAAATCGTCATCGCGGTGCTTTCGTCGTGATGGATGCCGATGGGCAAATCATCGCCTCGGCCGGGGATATCGAGCGGCCGGTCTTTCCGCGCTCGGCGATCAAATCCATGCAGGCCCTGGCGATTTTTGACCGGCATGCGGTGGAACGGTTTCATCATTCCTCGGAAGAACTGGCGCTGGCATGCGCTTCGCATCATGGCGAGGAGGTGCATACGAGCCGGGTAAGCGGCTTCTTGGAACGCATGGGGCTTTCGGAAGCGACACTCGAATGCGGTGCGCACCAGCCGACCAATAGCGCAGCCCGCGAGGCGTTGCGGGAAAAGCATGAGGAGCCGAGTGCGCTTCATAACAATTGCTCGGGCAAGCATGCCGGCATGTTGAGCGTGGCTCTGGCCATGGGCGTGCCGACGGCAGGCTATGTCAGCCGCGAGCACGATGTGCAGCGCGCGGTGCGGGCGGCGGTGGAACTGGTGATCGGCGAAGAACTGACCGAGGATCGGTGTGGCACCGATGGGTGTTCGATCCCGACATGGGCGGCGCCGATCCGTGCCTGGGCGCATGGTTTTGCGCGCATGGCGACGGGGAAGGGGCTCGATGCCGGGCGCGCCGCGGGCGCGCAGGCGTTGTTCGATGCGGCGACCACGCATCCGCTTTTGGTCGCGGGGACGGGGCATCTCGATACGCTGGTGATGGAGGCATTTGGCGGCCGCGTCATGCAAAAGGGCGGGGCCGAAGGCGTTCAATGCGGTGCTATCCGCGACAAGGGCTGGGGCTATGCGCTCAAATGCGACGACGGCAATATGGCGGCGAGCCAGGCCATGGTCGCGGCTTTGTTGCTGAAATTTGCGGAGCCGGATGAGAGGCAGCGCAAAGTGCTGGAGCAGTTCGCGCGGCAGCCAACGCTCAATGTGCGGAAGACGCTGGTTGGGGAGCTGCGGGCGGTTGGGTTCTAGCAAAAGCCCCACCTAACCTTCCCCTGGTAGGGGGAGGGATCTGCTGGTGGTTCTCAGTCGTCTCAGCAAGAGCCGAACCGTGCCTCCCCCTTCAGGGGGAGGTTAGGTGGGGGCCTACCTGATCGTCACATGCGGATATTTATCCGCCGCAGCGCGGAGATCCGGTTCGGTGATCTTGGTCCATTCGAGGCCGACGATTTCGCCGACTTTGGGCTCGTAGACCATGTTATTGGCGATCAGCACCGGGCCGGGATCGTCGGCGACGGTGACGCCGATGCCGACATCGCTTGAATAGACGACATTGTTGGCGATGACGATCGAGCGCATGAAGCGGCCGAAGCCGGCGGCGATGGCGACGCCGGGGACGTTTTCGACGACATTGCCGGTGACGGACACTTCGGCCTCGACATAGATGCCGACGGGGACGGTGTCCGGATTGACCTCGGATTTGGGCGAGATATTGCGCACGATATTATTGGCGCAGGTGGCCAGGTGCCCCTCGCTGTCGAGATTGGTGATGGAAATGCCGGTGGCGGCGCCGTCGATGAGGTTTTCCGCGATGATCGAGCCGGAAAAGCCGAATTCGGAGAAGATCGCCACTTCGCCGCAGGTGCGGCACTGATTGCCCGAGACGACGGTGTTTCTCGTAGTGTTGAGGCGCACGGCGGTGAAGGCGCAATTGCTGATGTGATTGTCCGAGACGATCACTTCATCGGCGAGATAGACATTGATGCCATTGCCATTCTGGCCATTGCCGCCGGCTTCCCAATCGATATTGGCGATGCGGTTATTGGTGACGATGGAGCCATCGACATGCTGTTCGATGCCCCAGATGCGGATTCCGGCATTGCCGCAGCCATCGATATGGTTGCCCGTGATCAGGACACCCTGATTTTGGAGGGCATGAATTGCGCAATCGGCCTGGTTGAGGAAGACGCAATCCTTGATGCGGGCCGAGGTCTCGTGCATGCCGAGCGCGATGCTCGTGCCATCGGTGAAATGGCAGCGTTCGACGGTGATGTCGACGCCTGTTTCTATGCCGAGGAGCGGGCCGGGGCCGCTATCGCCGATGAAGCCGATATCGCGGACGACCGTGCTCTGCTGGTATTTGATGAAGGCGGCTGGCGCGCCGGAGGCGACAAGCCAGGTAGCGCCGGGTACACCCTCGAGCGTGAAATTGGATTTGAGATTGATTTCGCTGACCCGAAAACGGCCGGCTGGGAGGGTCAGCTTGCCGACGGCGCTATCGATGGCGGCCTGGAGGGCGGCAGTTTGATCGCTGTCGCCATCGGGCACAAGATCGGTCGTCTGTGCCTGAACCGGCGCGGAGGCGGCCGCGGCGATGGCGGAAAGACCGAGAACGGCGTGGCGGCGGGAAATCGTTGTGTCTTGGCGCATGAGCGTATTGTGCCAGCTTTCAGGCGTGGCGCGAGGAAAAGCGGGAGAATTGGTGAATGCCTTCATTCGTCCCAGCCTTGTTCGGTCGATGACGGCACGGCTATAACGGGGAAACGGTTTTAGGGAGAGGCGCGCAATGCTCGTTGACGGCAAGATCTATCTCGGGACGAGCACGCGGCCGGAATATCTCAGCCTCAAATATGGCAATCGGCATGGGCTGGTGACCGGGGCGACGGGCACGGGTAAGACGGTGACGCTGCAGGCGCTGGCCGAGGGGTTTTCGGCGGCGGGGGTGCCGGTCTTTGCCGCCGATATAAAGGGCGATCTTTCGGGGGTGGCCAAGGGCCAGCCGATCCAGGAGTGGCAGACCAAGCGCGCCGAGGAGATCGGCTTTACCGATTATGCCAATGACGCTTTTCCGGTGGTGTTCTGGGACCTGTTTGGGACCAAGGGACATCCGGTGCGCGCGACCATTTCCGAAATGGGGCCGGTGTTGCTGAGCCGCATTCTCGATCTCAACGACACCCAGGAAGGCGTGCTCAATATCGCCTTTCGCGTGGCCGACGAGGAAGGGCTGCTGCTGCTCGATCTGAAGGATCTGCGCGCGCTGCTCGTCAATCTCCAGGAGCGGGCCAAGGAAATTTCGGGGCGCTATGGCAATGTCTCGACGGCCTCGATCGGCGCGATCCAGCGGGCACTCTTGGTGCTGGAACAGCAGGGCGCCGACCATTTCTTTGGCGAGCGCGCGCTTGAGATCGCCGATTTGATGCGGACCGATAGCGACGGACGCGGGTTCATTTCGATCCTCGCGGCGGATCAGTTGATGGCTTCGCCGCGGCTTTATGGGACGTTCCTGTTGTGGCTACTGTCCGAGCTGTTCGAGGAACTGCCGGAGGTGGGCGATCCGGAGAAGCCGAAAATGGTGTTCTTCTTCGATGAGGCACATCTCCTTTTCGACGATGCGCCAAAGGCGCTGATCGATAAGGTCGAGCAGGTGGTAAAACTCATCCGCTCGAAGGGTGTCGGCGTTTATTTCGTGACGCAGAACCCGATCGATATTCCTGAAAACGTTCTGGCGCAGCTGTCCAACCGCGTGCAGCACGCGCTGCGCGCCTATACGCCGCGCGAACAGAAAGCGGTAAAGGTGGCGGCGGAAACCTTCAGCCCCAATCCGGCTTTTTCGACCGAAGAGGTGATCACCCAGCTTGGGATCGGCGAGGCGCTGGTGTCGGTGCTGGAGGATAAGGGTGTGCCATCGATCGTGGGGCGGACGCTGATCCGGCCGCCATCGGCGCAGGTGGGGCCTCTCAATCCGGCAGAACGCGATGCGACGCTCGCCAATTCGCCGGTCGGCGGGCTCTATGACACGGTGGTCGATCGGGAATCGGCCTTCGAGATTCTAGAAAAGCGGGCGCGGGATCGGCAATTGGCGGATGAACGTGCCAAATATGATGCCGAGGACCGGGATCGGGCCGATCAGATGGCGCGGGAAACGGCGCGCGAAGAGCGCGTGACCCAGCCGCGGCGCTCGAGCCGGCAGACGCCGGCAGAGGCAGCGATGAATTCATTTGCACGAACAGTGGCCAATCGGCTCGGCAGCGCCATCGTGCGCGGCATTCTTGGAAGCCTCAAGGGACGATGACCATGGCCGATCTCTCCAAGACCCTGCCGGTGATCGGCATTTTCGCTTCGGACAAGGGCCCGGGCGATCCAGAACGCGCGAGCCTGATGAGCCAGACGGGGACGCTGTTTGCCCGGCGCGGTGCGCAGCTTTTGTGCCTTTGGGAAAATGGCGTCTGTCCGCTGCCGCTGATGACGGCGGCGCGGACGGCAGGCGGGCCGGTGTCGATCCTTGCCGATGAAGAGGTGAGCGTACCGCCGACCTTGGCCGGGGTGCCTGTGCGCGTCGTGGAGGATCGGGCGGTGCGGCATGCGTTATTGTCCGAGGAAGCGCAGGTTTTGCTGGCGCTGCCGGGGTCGCTGGCTTCAGCGAGTTCGCTGTTTGGTGCCTGGGCGGCGGGGCAGGGAAAGCCCAAGCCCGTCGTGATGCTCAACCGGCACCGGGCCTTTGAGGTGGTGAAAGGTTTTGCCGGCGACGTGCTGTCGCATTCGGTTGCGGGCTATGACCGCAATATCCAGTTTGCGGATAATGTCGAGGATCTCTGGCACAAGGTGAGTTGGGTGCTGGAGAGACGGTAGGGGGTTAGGGGAAAGCCTAAGCCTGTTCAACCGGACCAAATCTCGGCGTCATTCCCGCGAAAGCGGGAGTCCCGTCGCGCCGAAAGAGAGATTCCCGCTTTCGCGGGAATGACGCGGTGAGAAATGGGAAATCGAGTTCCCAATCTAACATCTCAGGATGGGTCCCGGCTTTCGCCGGGATGACAGCTTGTGGGCGGGACGGAATCTCGCCCAACCAAAGCAATGCCTAAGGCTCCAACCCCGGATGCATGGGCCGGCGATTGTTCGGAAAGAGCGGGACCACATTGTCCGTGGTCCGGCGCGTCGGGCTCGGTTGGGGCTTTGGCATGGGCACCCGGTCGCGGCGGTCGGGGCCGCGATAGCCGTTGCCGAGGAGGCCGACGACACTGCGGTTGATGAGGCGGGCCTGGACGCGCTGCAACAGGTGGCGCGGAGACATGGGCTTGACGAGGACTTCGTCGATGCCGGCACTGATCGATTGATGGCGCATGGGGGGCGTGATGGCGCGGGTGAGCGCAATCACCGGCAGGTCGCGGCTTACGAAACTGGGGTCGAGGCGGATGGCTTCGACCAGTTCATAGGCCGGACGACCTTCGCGGTCGAAATCGACCACCAGCATGTCGAGGGGGGCGACCAGCATATAGGCGAAGAGCTCGCCCTCGCTTTCGAACGGGCGCACGCGCAGGCGTGTGTCGCCGGCGAGCACCATCGTCAAAACGGACGTCAATGCGGGGTTAGCGGCCAATACGGCCACCGTTTTCGGCTTTGTCGTCAACGCTTTTCCCCGGTTAGTAAACAATCCGTTAACACGGACTGAATCGCGCTGGAAGCTTTGGGTTCCGCTAAGCGGTGGGAATTGTTGGGAAAGTTAACGGCGAGAGGGGTTTGCGGAAAAGAAGAAAACCCGCCGGCTTGCGCGGGCGGGTTTCTCGGAAATCTCAGGATGGGGCCCCGGCTTTCGCCGGGGTGACAGCCCGTGATGGAAATCAGGCCGTAGCTTCTTCGAACATGTGCTCGACATGTTCCCAGTTCACGAGATTATCGAACCAGGCTTCGAGGTATTTCGGGCGGGCATTGCGGTAGTCGATGTAATAGGAGTGTTCCCAGACGTCGACGCCGAGGATCGGCTTGCCGCCGTGAACGAGCGGCGATTCGCCGTTGGCGGTCTTGGAAATTTCGAGCTTGCCGTTCTTGACGGCGATCCAGGCCCAGCCGGAGCCGAACTGGGTGGTGCCTGCCTGGATGAAATCGGCGCGGAGCTTGTCGAAGCCGCCGAGATCGGAATCGACCGCAGCCTGGAGCTTGCCGGGGAGCTTGTTGCCGCCGCCATTGGGCTTCATCCAGTTCCAGAAGTGGACGTGGTTGTAATGCTGGCCGGCATTGTTGAAGAGGCCAGCGTTCTTACCAAAGCTTTCCTTGACGATGTCTTCGAGCGGCAGGATTTCGAGACCCGAGCCTTCAAGCAGCTTTTCGCCATTGGTGACGTAAGCCTGGTGGTGCTTGTCGTGGTGGAATTCGAGCGTTTCGGCGGACATGTAGGGCCCGAGCGCATCGTAAGCATAGGGCAGGGGCGGCAGGGTGAACTTGGTCGACATGGATAGTCTCCGTTTCTGGAAAAGAATGACGCTGAGGCGAAACAGGAATTAGCGAACAGGTATAAGCACTTTGACTTGGCGCAACAATGACGCCGGGGGAACTAACCGTCCAATCCAACCGACTTTATCGCAAAGGCGTAGCACTCGGCGGTTTCCTTGAGACGATCGAAACGACCCGAGGCGCCGCCATGGCCTGCACCCATATTGGTCTTGAGATAGAGCGGGGCGTCGCCCGTCGCGGTGGCGCGAAGTTTGGCAATCCACTTGGCTGGTTCCCAATAGGTGACGCGTGGATCGGTGAGACCGGCGAGCGCGAGGATCGGCGGATAGGCTTGGGCAGAAACGGCTTCGTAGGGGGCGTAGGCAGCAATGCGGGTGTAATCGGCCTGTGAGGTGATGGGGTTGCCCCATTCGGGCCATTCGGGCGGGGTGAGGGGCAGGGTGTCGTCGAGCATGGTGTTGAGCACGTCGACGAAGGGGACCTGGGCGATGACGCCGGCCCAAAGATCGGGGCGCATATTGGCAATCGCGCCCATCAGCATGCCGCCAGCCGAACCGCCCTGCGCGACGATCTTTTGTTTCTTCGTGTAGCCGGCTGCGATCAATGCCTCGGCGGCGGTGATGAAATCGGTGAAGGTGTTGGTTTTGAATTCGCGCCGGCCGTTTTTGTACCAGGCATAGCCCTTGTCCATGCCGCCGCGGATGTGGGCGATGGCGTAGACGAAGCCGCGATCGACGAGCGAGAGGACCGAGACGGAGAAGCTCGCGGGCATGGACATGCCATAGGCGCCATAGCCGTAAAGGAGCGTCGGGTTATTGCCGTCGAGCGGGGTGCCTTTTTTGTAAAGGAGCGTGACGGGGACTTCGGCTCCGTCTGGGGCTTTCGCAAAAATGCGGCGGGTTTCGTAAGCGTCCTTGTCGTGGCCGGAGGGGACTTCCTGGGTTTTGAGGAGAGTGCGCGAGCCGGTCGCGAGGTCGACGTCATAA
>CAJYKO010000197.1 GCA_913775215.1 uncultured Devosia sp.
CGGTGATGGAGCGCTGGTTTACCCCGGCCTTCCGGCGGAGCGACAATCCGCTTTACGCTGGCGCCCGGACGATGCTGGCCCGCCAGTCGGCGGAGGGCTATAGCGGCACCTGTGCGGCGATCCGCGACGCCGATTACACCGAGGCAGTGACGCACATTGCCGCGCCGACCCTCTGCGTTGCCGGCGATCAGGATGGTTCGACGTCGCCTGATCTGGTTCGGTCGATTGCCGATCGTATTCCCGGAAGCCGGTTCGTCGAGATCGCCGATTGCGGGCACATCCCCTGTCTGGAGCAGCCGGCGGCCTATGCGGCTGCAGTTGCCGCCTTCTTGAAGAACCTTTCCCTCGCCACTGCCGGAGCCTTGGCCGGCGATCGTTACAGCCAGGGCATGGTGACCCGTCGTGCGGTGCTGGGCGATGCGCATGTGGATCGGGCGAGCGAATTGGCCACAACCTTCGACCAACCTTTCCAGAGATTGATCACAGAAAGTGCCTGGGGCACGGTCTGGTCGAGCGATCGGTGGACAAAGAGGGATCGCTCCAACGTGACCATCGCGCTTCTTGCCGCACTTGGGCAATATGAGGAGATGGCGATGCATGTGCGGGCGACCGCCAACACCGGTGCGAGCGAAGACGACATTCGCGAGGCGCTGATGCATGTGGCGATCTATGCTGGTGTGCCCGCTGCCAATCATGGTTTCAAGATCGCCAAGCAGGTGCTGGCCGATCGAAACGCATCCTCCGCGCAAAAGGAGCAGACGACGTGAGCAAACACTCTCCGGAAACCCGCCCCTTCTTTGCCCGTGATCGGGAGATGCAGCCGCAGGCTTACACGCCTTGGTACAAGACTTCCGTTTTGCGCTCGCCGCAGCGTGCGCTGATATCGCTCGAGGGCACCAAGAGTGAAATCACCGGCCCGGTCTTTGGCCATGGGTTGCTGAACCCGCTCGATAACGATTTGATCCTGAACTATGCCAAGCCCGGCGAAATGCCCATCGGACCGCGCATCCTCGTGCATGGCAGGGTGCTGGACCAGCGGGGAGCGGGCGTTGCCGGCGCGCTTCTGGAATTCTGGCAGGCCAATGCCGGTGGGCGTTATCGCCACAAGAAGGAGAGCTATCTCGCCGCCGTCGATCCGAATTTCGGCGGTGTCGGTCGCACCATCACCGACGAGAATGGCTATTACTGGTTCAAGACCATTCAGCCCGGTCCCTATCCATGGCCGAACGGTGTGAATGACTGGCGTCCGGCCCATATTCATTTCTCGGTTTTCGGTCATGGTTTTCAGCAGCGGTTGATCACCCAGATGTATTTCGAGGGCGATCCGCTCATCTGGCGGTGTCCGATCGTCAAGACGATCCCGGATGAGGATGCCATCCGCCGGTTGATCGCGCCGCTCGACATGAATGCGACCATTCCCATGGATATGCGCGCCTACAAGTTCGACATCGTGTTGCGTGGTCGCCGCTCCACCTTCTTCGAGAACCGCCCGGAGGGGAACTGACATGGTGCAGCCGCTCGACTATCTGAAGGAAAGCGCCTCCCAGACGGCGGGTCCCTACGTCCATATCGGTTGCACGCCGAACTTCGTCGGCATCAACGGCGTCTTCGAGCACGATCTCGGCTCGGGCAAACTCTATGACGATCGGGCCGCCGGCACCCGCATCACCATTCGCGGCACCGTCTTCGACGGCGGCGGCTATGCACTGAAGGATGCGTTGGTCGAGATCTGGCAGGCCGATGCTCAAGGGCTCTATAACAGCCCGAGCGAGACGGCTGGCGCTGCCGACTCGCATTTTACCGGTTGGGGCCGCTCGCCTGGCGATATGGATACCGGTGAGTTCCTGTTCGAAACGATCAAGCCCGGCCGCGTTCCATTCAAGGATGGTCGTTTCATGGCGCCACACATCACCTTCTGGATTGTCGCGCGCGGCATCAATATCGGTCTGCATACTAGAATGTATTTCCCCGAGGAGGGTGCAGCAAACGCAGCCGATCCGGTGCTCGCCCGCATCGAGCACAAGGACCGCATTCCAACGCTGATCGCGAAGGCGGATGGTGAGAATGCGTATCGCTTCGACATTCGCCTGCAAGGCGATGGCGAAACCGTTTTCTTCGATATCTGACCGCCATGAGCCTCTCGCCCTTCGATCATCCTTTCCTCTCCGGCCTCTTCGGCGATGCCGAGATCGCTGCGCTGTTTTCCGCAGAGGCCGATATTGCTGCAATGATCCGCTTCGAGAGGGCGCTGGCACTGGCCGAGGCAGATTGCGGAATTCTCGCCGTCGATATTGTCCAAACGATCGACGCCGCGCTTGGCAGCTTCGTGCCAGACATGGCCGAGCTCGCTGAGGGCACTGCGCGTGATGGCGTGGTCGTTCCTGCGCTCATTCGCCAGATGCGCGGGGCGGTCGGTGGGGCGGCTGCGGAGAAAGTACATTTCGGCGCGACCAGCCAGGATGTTATCGATACCGGCCTGATGGTGAGACTGAAGGCGGCGAACGACATCATCAAGGCTCGGTTGGGCGAGGTGATTGGCGATCTCGACGCACTTTTGAAGCGCGACGGTGACAAGCCGCTGATGGCGCATACGCGGATGCAGGCCGCAATCGAGATAAAGGCCGCCGATCGGATCGGTTCCTGGCGATCCCCACTCGAACGCACGCAGTCCCGGCTCGCCCATTTTGCCGCCATTGGATTTTCCGTGCAGTTCGGCGGCGCGGCGGGAACGCTCGAACGCTTTGGGAACGATGGGCCGGCCTTGCGGGCTGCACTTTCCGCCCGTCTCGGCCTTCACGACCGTGGGCAATGGCACAGCCAGCGTGATATGATCGCCGAGTTCGCGGGGCTCCTGTCGCTTGTCACCGGCAGCCTCGGCAAGATCGGGCAGGACATCGCCCTGCTCGCCCAAGCGGGCACCGAGATAAGCCTTGCTGGTGGGGGAGGGTCTTCGGCCATGCCGCACAAGCAGAATCCGGTTGCAGCGGAACTGCTGATCACGCTGGCGCGCTTCAACGCGACGCAAGTTTCGGCGCTTCATCAGTCGCTGGTGCATGAGCAGGAGCGGTCGGGTGCCGCCTGGATGCTGGAATGGATGACGCTGCCGCCCATGGTATTGGCGAGCGCCTCCGCGCTAGGGACTGCGCGCCGACTGCTAGGCGACATCAGACGCATCGGGCGAGAGCCTGGAGAGAACAAAGGCATCACAGCCGAGGAATAGCCTGCGAGTGAGGGTGTTCGAGCGTGATCGCTGCTTGCTGCTTCATGATGCATTGAAATCATTGAATAAATAGAAAAAAATCGCTCCGAAAATCAGTCGTGAAAGCTGCATTTTCATTCTCCTTGAGCGTTGACTTTAAAATGAACTAACTGGTACAAACATTCATATGTCGGATCTTGAGAGGCTTGGGAGAGCTCTTCTTGAAACACTATCCGGCAAGAACAAGGGAGCGTTCGAAGCCTGAGTGCGGAGAACGGGGAGACGACCCAACGGCGGGCTGATGCCTTAACCGAAAGGTTGCGGAGGAACCATGTCATACAGTCTCGATTTCTCGGCGGTCATCGATCGCCTTCCCGAGCTGCTCGTCGCGTGTCTCGCCACCATTGGGCTTGCGATTGCCGGCATGTCGCTGGCAACGATTATCGGGGTCTTGGGGGTTGTGGCGCGTCGGTCGCGTTTTAAGCTGTTGCGCGGCTTCGTCATCGGCTTCGTAGAGCTGATCCGCAACACGCCCTTCCTGGTCCAAATATTTTTTATCTTCTTTGCCCTGCCGCAGCTTGGTCTGCGCCTTAATCCGACAGTGACGGCCATCGTCGCGCTGGCGCTCAACGGGGGCGCCTACGCGATCGAAATCATTCGCGGCGGCGTGGATGCCGTTCCCAAGGGGCAGGTGGAAGCAGGGCTTGCGCTTGGCCTCGGCCGCGCGCAGATCTTCCGCCACATCATTCTGAAGCCTGCGTTGCGGGCGGTCTATCCCTCGCTTACCAGCCAGTTCATTATGCTGACGCTGACGACCTCCGTTTGTACGTCCATTGCAGCTTACGAGCTGACCTCCGTGGCGCAGAAGATCGAGGCCGATACCTTCCGCTCCTTCGAGGTCTATTTCTCCATCACGCTGCTCTACCTCGTGATTTCCTCGCTGATGATGGGTGTCTTCGGTCTCATCTCGCGCCTGTCTTTCAGCTATCCGGTCAAGTGAGGAGACGATTATGCCTACCATAGGTCCCAACGAACTGTTCTTCCTCATGCAGGGCCTGAAGTGGACGATCGCGTTAACGCTGATCGGTTTTGCAGGAGGCGGTGTCTTTGGGCTTCTCGTGGCCTTGGCCCGCACCGCCGAAGCCCCGTCGATGCGTCGGGCAACCGCTGGTTATATCGCTGTCTTTCAGGGGACGCCGCTCCTGATGCAGCTCTTCGTGGTCTATTACGGCGTGGCTCTGCTCGGCTTCAATATCGATGCCTGGATTGCAGTCGCCATTGCTTTCACACTGCATGCAAGCGCGTTTCTCGGTGAAATCTGGCGCGGTGGCATACAGGCCGTTCCCAAGGGCCAAACGGAAGCAGCCCGCGCGCTTGGCCTGCATTACAGGTCTATCATGAAGGACGTTGTCCTGCCGCAGGCGTTGCGCATTTCGCTGCCGGCCACCATCGGTTTCCTGGTGCAGCTCATTAAGGGCACGTCGCTTGCTGCCATCGTCGGCTTTGTCGAATTGTCGCGCGCCGGCCAGATCGTCTCCAACCAGACCTTCCGCCCGCTCACCGTCTTCGCCATCGTTGGCCTCATCTATTTCCTGATCTGCTGGCCGCTCTCTCTTTGGGGTGCTGGCGTCGAGAAACGCCTTCAGACCGCCGCTCGATAGAGCGTCGTGAAAGACCCGTCGATTTTCCGGTCGATGGTGGAGGAGATCTGCTTTCGTGACCATACATTCATCAGTTTACAAGGAGGAGAATATGATGAAATCCAGCATGACTTTCGGTCGCCGCAGCGCACTTGCGCTCATGGCCGCCGCTGCCGCTCTGCCCATCATGGCCCCGGTCGATGCCGCGGCCGGCACGCTTGAGGAGGCGAAGGCCAAGGGCAAGGTTGTTATTGGCATTCAGGGCGACAACTCGCCTTGGGGCTTCGTCAATTCTAGCGGGGTCCAGGATGGCCTAGACGCGGATATTGGCAAAGCCTTCGCCAAAAGCCTCGGTCTTGAAGCCGAGTTCGTACCGCTCGCCGTTGCCAACCGTATTCCGGCGCTCATGACCGGTAAGGTCGACGTGTTGTTCGCAACGATGGGCATGACGCCGGAGCGCGCCAAGACGATCCAGTATTCGCAGCCCTATGCCGGCAACGTTCTGTCGGTCTATGGGCCCAAGGACAAGAAGATTGCCGGTTTTGACGATCTGAAGGGACTGAATGTTGGGGTACCGAAGTCGAGTGCCATGGACACCGCCATCACGGCGGGCGCAGGCGACAAGGCAAGCATTCTGCGCTTCGACGACGATGCCGCCAATATTCAGGCGATCGTCTCCGGTCAGGTCGAGGCCGTAGGCGGCAACCAGTTTTATGGTGATCGCCTGAACGCTGCAGCACCTGGCAAGTACGAATCCAAGTTCGACCTGACGACCCTTTACAACGGCGCGGGCACCCGTCCCGGCGAGAAGGACTGGAACCAGGCCATCAACACTTTCCTCGAAAAGATCAAGACCGATGGCGAGTTGCAGGCGATCTATACCAAGTGGATGAAGCGCGAGGTTCCGAAGTTCCCGGAATCCATGCCTGACGTCCCCTTCACCGTGAAGTAAGGGAGGTTTCCATGCCGCAATCCGC
>CAJYKO010000198.1 GCA_913775215.1 uncultured Devosia sp.
TTGCCGAAAAGCTGCTTCCAGAGTCCGACGATACCCTTGGGCAGGAACAGGGTCACGAAGATGAAGAGGGCCCCCAGAGCAAAGAGCCAGAACTCGGGTAGGGCGCTGGTGAACCAGGATTTGCCGAGGTTGACGACGATGGCACCGATGATCGGGCCGATCAGCGTGCCGCGCCCGCCGACGGCGGTCCAGATGACCACTTCGATTGAATTGCCGGGCTCGAATTCGCCGGGATTGATGATGCCGACCTGCGGCACATAGAGCGCACCGGCGATGCCGGCCATGATGGCCGAGACGGTAAAGGCGAAGAGTTTGACGTATTCGACACGGTAGCCAATGAAGCGGGTGCGGCTTTCGGCGTCGCGTACGGCGACCATGACCTTTCCGAGCTTGGAATTGACGATCATCGAGCAGACGAGGACCGATAGGGCAAGCGCGATGGCAGTAGTGGCGAAGAGGATAACGCGGGTCGATTGCGCCTGAACGGGCGCACCCAAAATATCCTTGAAGTCTGTCAGGCCGTTATTGCCGCCAAAGCCCATGTCGTTGCGGAAGAAGGCGAGCAGCAGGGCGAAGGTCATCGCCTGGGTGATGATCGAGAGATAGACGCCCGTTACCCGGCTTCTAAAGGCGAAGAAGCCGAAGATAAAGGCGAGGAGACCGGGGACGAGGACAACCATGGCCATTGCGAACCAGAAATTGTCAAGGCCCATCCAATACCAGGGCAGTTCTTTCCAATTGAGGAAGACCATGAAATCGGGGAGCGTTGGATTGCCATAGACGCCGCGGGTGCCGATCTGGCGCATGAGATACATGCCCATGGCATAGCCGCCGAGCGCGAAGAAGGCGCTGTGGCCGAGCGAGAGAATGCCGCAGTAGCCCCAGACCAAGTCCAGCGCGAGCGCCAGGATGGCGTAGCTGAGATATTTGCCGAGCAGCGAGACGAGATAGGTCGGGACGTGGCCGAACTGGCCGGGCGGGATGAGGAGATTTGCCATCGGCACAAGCACGGCCACGGCAAGGAAGATGCCGATCACCCAGACGGCCTTTTTGTCGAGCGCGCGGAACAGGGCTTGGGTCAGCATGGGCAGGCTCCGAGTGAATAGATAGTCTCCCTCATCCGGCGCTGCGCGCCACCTTCTCCACGGGAGGGACAAGAATAAGAGGTGAGCGCCATTCCTCTTCCACTTGGGGAGAGGGTGGAGCGGCCATAGGCCGGGACGGGTGAGGGGGTCTTCAAACTCATTGTTCGATCGCCCGGCCCTTGAGTGCAAACAGCCCTCTGGGACGCCGCTGGATGAAGAGGATGATCAGCACCAGGATCAGGATTTTGCCGAGCACCGCGCCGGCATAGGGCTCGAGTAACTTGTTGGCGACGCCGAGCGTCAGCGCGCCGACAAAGGTGCCCCAGAGATTGCCGACGCCGCCGAAGACCACGACCATGAAGCTGTCGATGATGTAGTTCTGGCCCAAATTGGGGGAAATGTTGTCGATCTGGGTGAGCGCCACACCAGCGAGGCCCGCAATTCCTGAGCCGAGACCGAAGGTCATGGCGTCGACGAAGGGAGTGCGGATGCCCATGGCCGAGGCCATGCGGCGATTCTGGGTGACGGCGCGCATTTGGAGGCCGAGCGGCGTGCGATTGAGGGTCAGCAGCAGCATTAAAAAGACGACAAGAGCGAAGATTACGATCCAGAAGCGATTGTAGGTGATGGCGAGGCCGAAGAAATCGGTGGAGCCCGACATCCAGGTTGGGGCGATCACCATCTGGTTGGTCGGCCCGAAGATCGAACGGACGGTCTGCTGCAGGATCAGCGATAGGCCCCAGGTGGCGAGCAAGGTTTCAAGCGGGCGTCCATAGAGCCAGCGGATAATGCCACGCTCGATGCCGACGCCGATGGCGCCAGTGACGAGGAAGGCGACTGGCAGGGCAATGAGCAGGGAATAATCGAGAAGCCCTGGGAAGCTCTGCCGGATGAAGAGCTGGGTCAGGAAGGTCGTGTAGGCGCCGAGCATCACCATTTCGCCGTGGGCCATGTTGATTACGCCCATGACGCCGAAGGTGATGGCAAGGCCAATGGCGGCGAGGAGCAGGACCGAGCCGAGCGAGGCGCCGAACCAGACGTTTTGCAGGGCTGCCCAGACGGCGCGGCTCTGTTCGAGGCCGGAAATGGCGGCCTCTATGGTGGGCTTGACCTCATCGGGAGCGCTGGCGAGCGCACTGGTGAGGACGGTGATGGCACCGCGGCCAGCGCCGGCGACGATCTGTGGCACGGCTGCCTGTTTTTCTTCTATCGACGCGTCTTCGCTCGACAGGATGGTGATGGCTCGCGCGGTCTGCATGACGCCAAGCACATTCGCGTCGGTTTCGGCGGCAATGGCCTCATCGAGGAGCGGTAGCGCGGCTGGATCGGGATTGGCGAGAAACCCCTGGGCCGCGGAAAGGCGGGTGCGCGGATTGTCGCTCATCAGCGTCATGCCGCCTAAAGCTGCGGAAATGTCGCGCCGGAGGCCGTTGTTGACGCGAATGCGGGACAGATCGGCATCGGCGCCAAGCTCCAGGGCTTCGCCCGTGAGAGGATCGGTGATGCTGGAGCCTGTCTGGATGACGACGCGCGCCGATGTTTCGTCGAGGTAAAGGTTGCCGTCGCCGAGAGCTGTGAGGACCGGAATGACAGCGGGATCGCCGGTTGATGCCAGATCGGTGACGATCTGAGTGAGTTCCTTGAGGTTCGCTTCGCCCATGGCGGCGATGCGGGCGGGAATGTCGGTGGTTTGGGCTTGGGCAAGTGTGGGGAGAAAGAGCGACAGGATGAGCAGCGCCAGGCGGAGAAGGTGAGTCAGCATCGCTTGGGAAGTCCTTGTCGTGCTTACGGATTTGGTAGGGAGATCCCCACTTGGCCTCCCCCTTAGGAGGGGGAGGGGTAGAGTTGCGTCTGGGGCGATATTTAGCCCAGTCACCGACCCGTGCCTCCCCCTGTTCCAGGGGTGAGGTTAGGTGTGGGTGACCCTTACTGAGCGGTGCCGCCGCAGGTCTTGGTTTCGGTGTTGTAGTTGCCGCAGTTGATCGGAGCGGTCCAATCGGCTTCCAGCATCTTGGATTCTGGCAGGTAGTCGGACCATGCATCGCCGGCGACGAGGTCGTCGGTCTGCCAGACCACGAAGAACTGGCCGTCGTCTTGAATTTCACCGATTAGCACGGGCTTGGTGATGTGGTGGTTCGGGAGCATCTTGGCCATGCCGCCGGTCAGGTTCGGCGTTTCAAG
>CAJYKO010000199.1 GCA_913775215.1 uncultured Devosia sp.
CAGCACACGCTCCTCCGCATCGGTGGCGCCATCGTCGCCACCACCATCATCCTCTGCGCCGGCACGGCCATCATCATGTTCTCCGAGCTGCCGCAGGTCGCCCTCTTCGGCTCGCTCTTCGTCATCACCCTTGCCCTCGCCATTCTCGGCGATCTCTTCATCCTGCCGGCCCTCCTTATGGCAGGCGGCAAGTTCTTCCATCCCTTGGGCAAGATCCGCGTGCGCACGGCCGATCACGATGCAACGCCGGATGACCCGACTGGCGATACGGTCACAGGTGAAGGCGGAACTGAAGGTGAAGCCCCTCGTCCCGCTTGAGGCCCGTTCTCGCTCCCGAAAAGCCGTGGCATAACCATGGCGCACGCTGATTCCTAGCGCACTCAAATCATCCGTCGATAACCAGCCGGGGGGCTCGTTGTGACATCTGGAGGCCTTGCATCATGACCCATTTTGGACCCCTGCCGCGCGCCCTGGCCTTCGCTGCCGCCCTCGTCTCCGCCGGCTTCGCCGTGGCGCCTGCCTATGCCGGCCCCGCCGAAGTGGCGCTGCTCAAATCCTATATCGGCGACTGGCGCGGCCGTGGCACCCTCGTCGGTGCTGCCACGGAATCGGTCGTCTGCCGCCTTTCGCTCACGCAAGGCAACCAGGACAAGGTCAACTATAGCGGTCGCTGCACCCTCGCCGGCACCAATCTCTCCGTTGCGGGCACCATCGCCTATGTCGATGCTGCGCGCCGCTACGAAGCAGCGATGACCTCTAATGCCACCTTCTCGGGCATCGCTGTCGGCCAGAAGCGCGGCGGCGGCCTTGTCTTCAACCTCCGCGAACGCACCCCCGACGAAGAAGGTAAGGAGATGAACATCTCCGCTCAGATCGCCCTCCAAAGCGACGCCATGAGCGTCTCCTTCGAAGTGGTCTACGTCGAATCCGGCGATAGCCTGACGGCCCAAGTGCCGTTTACGCGCTGAGCGAGGCTATGACGGCTTCGCACTCGCGCTAACCGGAACTATGCGTGCCCTCGTCCAACGCGTCCTGTCCGCCTCCGTAACCGTCGATAACGCTATCGTCGGCGAGATCAGCCGCGGCCTACTCGTCCTCGTCTGCGCCATGCAGGAAGACACCGAGCAGAAATCCACTTGGCTCGCTCAGAAAATCGCAAAACTCCGCATTTTCGAAGACGATGACGGCCGTATGAACCGTTCACTCCTCGACATTGGCGGCTCCGCCCTTGTCGTCAGCCAGTTCACCCTTGCCGCCGATACCAAGGGCAACCGTCCCGGCTTTTCGCGCGCCGCTCCACCCGACCGCGGCCGCGCCCTTTATGAGCATTTTTCCCAAGCGCTTGCCGCAACCAGCGTCCCCATTGCCAATGGCGTTTTCGGTGCCGATATGAAGGTTGCGCTGGTCAATGATGGTCCGGTGACAATCTGGCTGGACACCCAGCAGCAATGAGCGAACCGCAATCGGCTCTCGCCAAGACGCGCACCATGCGCGTCGTCTATCTGCTTCTCGGGCTCGTGATGACCGCCCTCGGCATCATCGGCGCTTTCCTCCCCCTGATGCCGACGACGATCTTCCTGATCCTTGCCGCCTGGTGCTTTTCAAAATCCTCGCGCCGGCTCGAAGCCTGGCTGCTCGGCCATCCCGTCCTTGGCCCGACCATCACCAACTGGCGCACCCATGGTGTCATCGCCCCGCGCGCCAAGGCAATGGCCTGCGGCGGCATGGCGCTGGGCTATGTGCTCTTCTTACTCGGCGCTCATCCAAATCTCTGGCTGGCGCTGCTTGTCGCGGCCATTCTCGGCGCCTGCGCCGTCTACGTACTGACCCGCCCCTCCGAGCCCACAGCCTGAACCAACAAAAAGGGCCGCCGCAGCGACCCTTTTCAGCAAAATCCTTAGAACGGGATATCGTCGTCGAGACCGCCGGATTCAAAAGCCGGAGCATTGGACGACGGGCGCCGTCCGCCGCCGCCACCACCTGAATTGTTGCTGACGCCGCGGAAACCGCCATCGTCATTGCCGCGGTAACCACCGCCGCCACCGCTATCGCCAGCGCCTTCGCCACGGCCATCGAGCAGGACCATCGAGGCGTTAAAACCCTGGAGCACGATCTCGGTCGAATACTTGTCCTGGCCGGACTGGTCCTGCCACTTGCGCGTCTGAAGTTGGCCTTCGAGATAAACCTTGCTGCCCTTGCGCAGATATTGCTCGGCGACCTTGGCCAGACCTTCCGAGAAGATCACCACGCGGTGCCATTCGGTCTTTTCGCGCTGCTCGCCCGTGTTGCGGTCGCGCCAGCGTTCCGATGTCGCCACCGACAGGTTCACCACCTTGCCGCCGCTCGGCAGGTTCCGCACTTCGGGCTCGTTGCCCAGGTTGCCCACCAGAATGACCTTGTTCACGCTGCCAGCCATGGCGCAAATCCTTCCAATTCAGTCCCGGTCTGCAAGGATCGGGGGACGCTTCGATCAGCGAGCGTAGAGTAAGCCGCCCCTTGCGCAGCCTCTCGCTCGTCGGCGCACCATATTCTTCCCATCAT
>CAJYKO010000200.1 GCA_913775215.1 uncultured Devosia sp.
CGACATAGCCGATGTTGAGCCCGGAAAAGACGAGGTAAACCCAGGGGCTGATCGGCTTAATCAGGACGGCATCGAACGTGCCGAGGCGAACCTTTTCCTCGATGTCCCGGAATTGCGTGAAGCTTAGCGAGGCGCCGATGGAATAGGCGAGGAGGTGGAAGGAGAGGAGCAGGGCCATTTCGCTCCATGTCCAGCCACCCAGATCGCCGAAACGGATGAGCACAAGGGCGATGGCTGTGTAGGTGGCGGCGTAGCTCAGACCCTGGGCAAACCAGGCGAGCAGCATGGCGCCTCGATATTCCATGCGTGTGCGCACATAGATACGGACGAGGTGCGGCACGACGGCGAGGGAGCGCGACATGTCAGCCCCCCTGCACGATGAGGCGGTGGCGCGCCTTGGCCCAGAGGACAAGGACGGCAGCAGTAAGTAGGCCCAGCCAGATCAGGCCGATTCCAAGATGTAGCCAACTGGCAGTGCGATCGAGTTTACCGAGGTAAACGGCGGCCGGATAATAGCTGATCCAGGCGAATGGCAGGTATCCGAAGAGCGTCGCGAGCGGCGTCGGGAGAAACCAGAGGGGGACTATGGCTCCGGAAAAGAGCGACATGATCGCCATGAGGAACCATTCGAGTGAGAAAGCGGTGAGCAACCAGAAGGCAATCAGTCCGCAAAGGCATGCGAGGGTGAAAAGGATCAGCCAGGAGACGGCCCAATAGGGAAAGAACATGAGGCCGTGGAAGAAACTGGCTGGAGGCAGAAGGCCGACAGTGAAGCCGACGATGAGGGCAACCGGAACGACCACCGCGATGAGCTCGAAGGCGAAGTGGCCGAAATGGGTGCTCAGGAGATAGCTGGGATAGTGAAGGGGTTTGAGGAGGAACACCGCCACGTCGCCCGTGCGGACCGCGTCGCCGACATCGTAGAGTACCCGGGCATACTCCCAGTAGAGAAGCGGCGCCGAAAGGAGGGCGTAGGTGACCATTTCTGGCAGGGTGATGCCATCGACCTGGGAGGCGCCGGCGAAGGCGGCGGTCCAGATGGCGATACGTGCAAAAATGCTGACCAAGTCGCCAAAGGCGCTGGCCCAGACCTGGTTGCGGTAGACAAGGCGCGACTGGAAGGCGGTCAGCGCAAAGGCCGGGTAAGCGACCGCCTTCATGCTCGCGCTCCGGCAAGGCTCGGCTTGTTTTGGTAGAAAGTGCGGATCACCTCTTCAATATTGGGCTCTTCGAGCTTGATGTCGGTGAGGTTGTGGCCGGAACCGAGTTCTGTCAGCACGTCGAGGATGGAGGTGTGTTCTTTTTCGAGCAGGAAGTGCTTGGCCGCGCCTTCATCGGCGACGAGTTCGGCTGTCTTGAGCGCGATCGGACCGGGATCGGTTGCGAATTCAAGGGTCAGGCGGCGGCGATTGCCAAGGGTGGCGCGGAGGTGTCGGAGTTCGCCATCAAAAAGTAGTTTGCCATCGTCGACCATGATGAGGCGTGGGCAGATTTCCTCGATGTCGACGAGATCGTGAGTCGTAAGGATGATGGTGGTGCCGCGCTGGCGGTTGATCTCGGCGAGAAATTTGCGGACCACATCCTTGGCGACGACGTCGAGGCCGATCGTGGGTTCGTCGAGGAACAGGATCTTCGGGTCGTGCAGTAAGGCCATGGCGATTTCGGCACGCATGCGCTGGCCGAGGCTGAGCTGGCGGACGGGGCGATCGATATAGCCAACCATGTCGAGCATGGCTGTGAGCCGGGCGAGGTTTTCGGCGAAGCGTTGGGCTGAGATATCGTAGATGTGGCGATTGAGCTCAAAACTGTCGCGGACGGGCAGATCCCACCAGAGCTGGCTGCGCTGGCCGAAGACGACGCCGATCTCCGCTGCGTTGATCATGCGATGGCTGTGCGGCACGCGGCCGAGCACGGTCAGGTCGCCCGAGCTGGGCACCAGGATGCCCGTCATCATCTTGATCATGGTGGATTTGCCGGCGCCGTTGGGGCCGAGATAACCAACGGCTTCGCCTGCCTTTATGGCAAAGGATATGCCGTCGACGGCGCGGACTTCGGTAAATTCTCGGGAGAAGAGGCCGGTCAGCGCGCCGCCAAGACCAGGCTTGCGTTTTGGCTGCCGGAAGATTTTGCGGACATCGGCGGCCGCGACAATTTTCGTCATTCTTTGTCCCCCGGGCGGGAGACTAGCCGATTCTGGCGGTGTGTTAAGCCGCTGACATGTTCGGAAAATTTAGACTTGCGAAAAAGCGGGTGAGGCTTGCCCCTCACCCGAATGCCCCGAAGGGCGAGGGATCGGATCGGGGCGGGGGAGGTTACGACCCCGCCCGCTGACCCAACCCCTCATGGGAATTACATGCGAACCTTGGCGGTGTCGCCGAAATCAGGCTTCGCGCCGGTCGCCGCTGCGACGAGCATTTTTACGCCGGCAACGACTGCATTGGGCGAATCCCAGACTTCGCCGTCTTCGGGGACAACCTTGAGAAGGCGGATCTGGGGGTCATTGGCATCATCCCACCAGGCCTTATCGAAGCTGCTCCAGAGCTCTTCGATCTTGGCGCGATCGTTGAGCACTTCGGCGTCGCCTGCGATGACAGCGTATTTATGGCCCCCGTTGTCGGCCCAGGCGAGCGAGACGTGCGGGTACTTTTCGACTTCCTGCAGCTTGTGGCCTTCGAGATCAGTCAGAAAGTAGATCGCGTTTTCATCGCGACGGACGCGGGCGGACATCGGGCGGCTGCGCTGCTGATGACCGTCCCAAGTGGTGAACATGCAGATATCGATCTTGTCTGCGAGTTCCCATATGCGATCAATCGCTTCGTCGGGCGGCAGGATGTCGTTGTTTTCTTTGGTCATGAAAATGGCTCCTGAACTATCAGGAGGCGAACGAACATCAGCCAAGGAAGTTGCGCGCGATATGAGCTACGGGCGATCACATCCTGCGGCAGACAGGCTCAACCGGCCATGTTGAATTGCTGGAGATGGAGTATGGTGACTTCGCCATCCCATTTTGGCCAGTGCTTGCGGTGAAGTTCGACGAAGCGCTGGGTCCAGTCGACGATCTCGGCTTCGGTGTCGAGTTCGTAGACGGCATAGCCGCCGACCATTTCCTTAGCCTCGGTGAAGGGGCCATCGGTGATCAACTGGCCGCCACGAGTGGAGACCGTGCCGGCCAGCGTCATGCCGCCGGTCTCGGTCATCTTCGCGCCGGCCTCCATGCCGAGTTGTACGATGGCCTGCATCAGAGACGCGGGCGGCTGTGTGGCGGTCTCAGAGTTGAGGGTCTTGACCATGGTGAGGAATTTCATCGGACGCTCCTGTTTGGTTCTGACAGGAAGACGAGCGGAGCGGAGGCATTTCGACAGAAAGTTCGTTCGCCGAGAAGAAAAATTATAAAGCGGGCCGGCGCTGATTGATCAGCGATTATTGGTCGAGGCGGTTGACGGCGTTGTCGATGCCGCCGATGTCGATACGCGGTTCGGGGGCGCCTTCAG
>CAJYKO010000201.1 GCA_913775215.1 uncultured Devosia sp.
CGGCGAGAAGCCCGACCAGCCCATCTCGCAGAACACGATGATCTATGCCTGCTACCGGATGGGCTATCGCGGCCGCCAGACCGTACATGGTTTTCGTGGGCTCGCCTCAACCTGGGCCAATGAGGCCGAATGCTATCAGCCCGACTGGATCGAGATGGCGCTCGCCCATGTCGAGCGGGACGAGGTGAGGGGGGCGTATAACGCCGCGCTCTATCTTTCCCCCCGTCGGCGCATGCTCGCGGACTGGGCTAGCTTTATCCAAAGCCACCTGACTGCAGCGCCAGCTGCCGACGAGGTGGTCTTGGCGTCAGTCGGGAGTAGCAGGCAGGGCTGTCTTGAAGCCAGCCCTGCCTGACCGGTCACTCGCCCGACAGATGCGCGGCCGCAGCGCTCTTGGCGGCCTTCACGCCCTTGGGCTTGGCTGCGCCTGCGACCTTGGTGCCCGGCTTGCGGCCGAGGCCGATCTTCTTGGCCATCGCGCGGCGGCTTTCCGAATAGGTCTCGGACACCATCGGATAGTCAGCCTTGAGGTTATAGCGCTCGCGATATTCCTCCGGCGTCAGGCCGTTGGTGGCGAGGTGACGGCGCAGCGTCTTGTAGGGCTTGCCGTCGATCATCGAGAGGATGTGGTCCTTCGAAGCCAGCGACTTCCGCACCGATACCGCAGGCGTGTATTCGGTGGTGTCGACAGCGTCTGCTGCCGCCGACTCGCTGCCGCCGGCCAGCTTCAGGATGGCGCTGTGCATGCTGCCCAGAAAAGCCGGTACCTGCTCGGCGTCGATGCGCGTGTTGGGATTGCCCAGCCAGGCAATGGTCAGTTCGGTGGCGAGTTCGACCGCATGCGCGGTGTCGGTGATGGTTTCGTCAGCCATGGTCTATCCAGATGGGAGTGGCAGGAGTGTTGAAACGCTGCGCGGTTCCGGGGAACCGTAAACGGCCATGTCACAGCAACGGCCTTGCAGCAGCAATAAGGACACGGCGTCAAGCGACGATTTGTTCCGATATACGGCCGATGTGTTTCATCGCGCTATCACGCGGAGTGAATCGTTGATTTGTCTCATACGGTTGGAGACATCGTTGTTTATTTAGCGACGTACCTTCCATTCACGATATGCAAGCTGCCCCGTTCGGATCAAATCGGTGAGGCGGCACGAACGGCGGTATATGCCAAGCGTTATCTCAGCCATCCCAAGCGCATGCTCAGGCGGTGGGTTTGTTCCGTCTTCGAGATGTGGGTGGCGTAGCACCCAAACCCGCGCATATGGAGGCCGCTCCACAACTTGAGAGCATGACATGAACAATTCCGACCTCGCCGACCGTATCGCTGCCAGCCACGACGTCAGCAAGGCTGATGCCCGCAAGCTCGTCGACGGTGTCTTTGCCGCCATCGTCGAGGCCGCGGTCGCCGGTGACGAGATTTCCGTCAACGGCTTTGGCAAGTTCAAGGTCAAGGACAGCCCGGCACGTGAAGGTCGTAACCCCGCCACCGGCGAGGCCATGCAGATTGCCGCGTCCAAGAAGCTCGGCTTTGCGCCGGCCAAGGCCGTCAAGGACAAGCTCAACGGATAAGCTTCTGTCGCTCCGCCCGCACGTCGGGCGGGGCGGCGCGATAAGCCTGACATAGGGCGGACCCCAGCAATTGGTCCTTTCGAGCGCACCAGCCCTCTCGTGCTATGAAGGTCAAGCAGCACGTTCGCTCATTGTTGCCGAATATAGATACTGTGCAGCGTCCTCGATTGGGGAGGGAAACCGACTGGCGGCGAACGGTCCATCTTCTAGCGCGAAGCGTAATAGACGACCGTCTATTTGAGCGAGTCCGCTGCGGACTGCCCCTGTCAAATCTCGCAGAATGACGAGAAAACGCGAGCGATAACTTCGACCGCTTGCCATAAGCCCCCGACCCATCGTTTGAAGCAGGCTTGCGCCGACTTCATGATAGGATGAAGACCCGTAAACGCTTCATCGCAGGAAACATTCTTAAAGTAGCGAAAATTTCCAAGCGGTGATGTTAATTGTGGTCATATGCAGTGATCTAGATTAGCGAAGACGCAGGGACAGGCCGGGGGGCGAGGTCCGCTTTCGGATGGCGGAATGATCAGAACACGACCGAGCAGCATTTTCGACCGGATCGTCATCTGGTCCTTCGATCGGCCTTTGCCGGGTGTCACGCGATACGCCTTGGCCGCCTTGGCGATAGCGCTGGTGGCCACGGCACGCATCCTTTTCGTGCCCGACGAACTTCCATGGCTGCTGTTCATTCCTGCGGCGATCGGCGTTGCGCTAGTGTTCGGACAGGGGGCCGGGTTGTTTGCCGCCGCGCTGTCTACGCTTGCCGGTGCCCTTTCGATCGGAAGCGCCTCCAACGACTATTGGTTGCCGGAACCGCAGTGGGTGGCGGCAGGCCTCTTCGTCGTGATCCTGACGGGCATGGTCATGCTTGCCGGCGAGCTGCGCGAATCCATGCGTCGGTCGGTCTCCCTCAATGCAGAGTTGGTCGAGCGGGAGCGTTCGTCAGCGGAACGCGAGGCCTTCCTGTCCAGCGTCCTTGCGGCGTCGACTGACTGCATCAAGGTCCTGGATCTGGACGGCAACCTGACCTTCATGA
>CAJYKO010000202.1 GCA_913775215.1 uncultured Devosia sp.
ATGCTGACGCTATCGTCGCAGGGGTTGGCGCAGGCGACGGGTCGCAGCCAATCGAGCGTGGTCAAGTTCAGCCAGAAGCTCGGCTACGGCGGCTATCAGCAGCTCAAGCTAGCGGTGAACAAAGCCAAGGCCATGGAGTGGCAAACGCCGGGCGGCGTCATCCACGGCACGATCGAGGCGGCCGACAGCTATGTCACCATCTTGCAAAAGCTGATCGGCTCAAAGCTCCTCTCGATGCGCGAGACACTGGCGGCCAATAACGAGAAAACCATCGATTCGGCGCACAAGGCGCTGCTGGGCGCCCGCAAGATTCAGCTTGCCGGGGTCGGCGCCTCTTCGCTGGTGGCCAAGGATTTTTCCTATAAGCTCCTGAAATTGGGGCGGGTCGCACTGATCGACACTGACAGCCACATTCAGATTTCCAATGCTTCCGCGCTCAATGAGACGGATGTGTTGCTGGCGCTGTCCTATTCTGGTCGCAGCATGGAGACCCTGCGCATTGCCGAGGTTGCCAAGCAGCGGGGCGCGAAAGTGATTTCGATGACGGGGCTGCAGCCCAATCCACTGCTCGACCTTGCCGACATCCACCTCTTTACTGTCGCCGACGAAGAGCGCGTCCGCTCCTCCGCCATCACCTCGCGCGACGCGCAACTCATGCTGATGGACATGCTGTTCATCCTGATGGTGCGGGAGCAGCCCGACGCCCACGACTTCATCCACAATTCCGAGAATGCGGTCACCGTTCTCAAGGTCCGGTAATCCTGCGCCTTTGTGATCGGATATTCTTGACACTAGCGAAATTAGGAATTTAGTATTCCATCTGACAGGTCGATGACGCTGTCGAGGATCTGCGTGGGGCGGGTCGGGATGGAGAGAATACGTGGCCCAGCTTTCGCTTCGTGGCATAAAGAAGCGTTTTCGCGACACCGAAGTGCTGCACGGCATCGATCTCGAAATCGGCGATCGTGAATTCGTCGTCTTCGTCGGCCCCTCGGGGTGCGGAAAATCCACGCTTTTGCGGTTGATCGCTGGGCTCGATCCCATCAGTGAAGGTGAGTTCGTTCTCAACGGCCACCGCATGAACGATGTTGCCCCATCCAGGCGCGGCATTGCCATGGTGTTCCAGTCCTATGCGCTTTATCCGCATATGGATGTCTACGAAAACATGGCCTTCGGCGCCCGCCTTATGGGTCTCGACAAGCCCGAGGTCGAGCGCCGCATTGCCGAGGCGGCGCAGATGCTGCGGCTCGAAGCGCTTTTGAAGCGCAAGCCGCGCGAACTTTCCGGCGGCCAGCGCCAGCGCGTCGCCATCGGCCGCGCCCTGGTGCGCAAGCCCGACGTATTCCTTCTCGATGAACCGCTCTCCAATCTCGATGCGGCCCTCCGCTCCGAAGTGCGGCTCGAAATCGCCAAGCTTCATCGCGAGATCGGCGGCACCATGATCTATGTGACGCATGATCAGGTCGAGGCCATGACGCTCGCCGACAAGATCGTTGTCATGAACAATGGCCGGATCGAGCAGGTCGGCTCGCCCCGCGAACTCTATGAGACGCCCGCCAACACCTTTGTTGCGACCTTTATCGGTTCCCCGCGCATGGCGCTGGTGGATGTGACGCGCGAGGGCGAGCGGCTTGTGCTTGCCAATGGCGGCTCGATCTTGGTCGGTGATTTGCCTGGGCCCAAGAATATGAAGCTGGGCTTGCGGCCGGACACGGTCCACCTCGTCCGTGGCGCCAGTGTCGAAGGCTTTGCCGGTCGTGTCGAATATACCGAATATCTCGGCGACAACGCCTATGTCTATGTGCGCCTCGCCGATGGCAAACTGCTATCGGCGCGTACTGCCCCCAACGATCTCTATGCGCCCGACGAGGCTGTGACGGTGACCGTCGCACCTGGCGCCGCGCATTACTTTTCTGCCGAGGATGGTCGACGGCTGACACCCTGATCCGGTTCGCCTCAAACATCTGCAAGACGTTTTCAAGGGAAGGGAATACAGATGAAAACCATAGTGCGTGCCGGAACTTTACTCAGCGCCTTGCTGGTTGCCGCCCCCGCCTTCGCCCAGGACCTGACGTTCTGGAGCTGGCGACAGGAAGACCGCGCTGCTTACGAGCAGTTCATCGATACATTCGAAGCGGCCAATCCGGGCATCACGGTCAAGTTCGAGACGTTCGAGGCGACCAACTACAACACGATCCTTTCGACCGCCCTTGCGGGTGGCACCGGTCCCGACGTGATGATGGTGCGCGCCTATGGCGGGCTCGAAAATGTCGCTGTCGCTGGCTACCTCGAAGAGCTGACGACCGACAGCGTCCCAGCGCTGGCCAATTTCGCCGAACCGGCACTCGCCGCTGAAAGCGTGCGGGCCGATGGCAAGATCTACGCTGTCCCATTCGCCAGCCAGACCCAGCTCGTCATCTACAATTCCAAGATTTTCGCCGACAATGGCATCGAGGAGCCCCAAACCTGGGACGACCTGATGGCGGCGAGCCAGAAGCTCAAGGACGCCGGGATCATCCCCTTTGCCAATGGCACGGCCACCGCCTGGCAGAATGAGACGGTGACCTTCGGGCTCGGCTCCTCGCTCATGGGCAAGGCATTTTACGACGAGCTGATGGCCGGCACCGCCGACTTCACCGATGCCCGCTTCACCTCGGCTCTCGCCTCGGTCAACGAACTGGCCCAGGACTATTTCCCCGATGGCTTTATCGGCCTCGACTACCCCTCGGCCCAGCAGCTCTTCTCGTCCGGCATGGCCGCCATGTTCGTCGGTGGCTCCTATGAGCTGGCAACCTTCAAGGCACAAAACCCTGATATCGAAATGGGCGTCTTCGCTGCGCCCGGCAAAACTGCCGAGGACGCCAAGCTCGTCGGCCTCTATTTCGATGGTGGCTATGCGGTCAATGCGGCCTCGCCCAACAAGGAAGCGGCGATCACCTTCGTCAATTACCTGGCGAGCCCGGAATTTGGTCAGGCCTTCGCCAATACGCTCAACAATATCTCGACCATTCCGGGCGTCACTTTCGACAATCCGCTGCTGGCCGAGGTCAACGACCTCAACAAGTCCTCGATCCCCTACCTGATGCTCGCCCATTTCCGTTATGGCGAACCCTCGGGCTCGGTACTGATCCAGGGTGAAATGCAAAAGCTGTTTTCGGGCGAAACGACTCCGGAAGCCATCGGCGAAGCGCTGACCACCGGCCTTGCTGCCTGGTACGAGCCCTTCAAGAAATAAGGCGGCCACTCCCTCCGCCTCGGGGGTGGCCATGTCGGCCACCCCTGCCCCAACCTGCGAGCCCTTGATGCCTCAATTCCGGATGACAGGCCGCGGCCTTTGGATCACGGCACTGATCGTGCCACCGCTGTGCTTTGTGGCGCTTTTCATCGTCTATCCGATCATCTCGGCTTTCGCTTATGCCTTCTTCGACTGGCAGGGTTTGAAGCGCCTCGACTTCGTCGGCCTAGAGAATTTTCACACGGTACTGTTCGTCGAGCCCTATCGCAGCTGGACGCTCAACGCCTTCAAGAACAACATCATCGTTTTCTTCGCGCTCATGGTGCTCCAGAATGGGCTGGGGTTCATCCTGGCCTATGCGCTCTGGCGCGAACTTCCCGGCGCGCGCTTCCACCGGATCGCCGTTTTTCTGCCGGTCGTGTTATCGACGATCATCGTCGCCTATCTCTTTAAGCTCTTTTATCACCCGCTCTTTGGCGTGGTGAACATCAGCCTCAAGAGCATCGGCCTTGGTGAATGGGCCCAACCCTGGCTCGGCCAATCCGGCACCGCACTCTGGAGCATCATCGCGGCGCAAGCCTGGCATATGGTCGGCTTCCCCACGCTGGTATTCCTCGCCGGCATGCAGCGCATCCCCAGCGAAATTCTCGATGCCGTGCGCATGGAAACCGAAAGCGAATGGGTCAAAATCACCAAGATCGTCTGGCCGCTGGTCGCACCAAGCGCCACGATCGTGTTCACGCTGCTCTTTGTCGGCGCGTTCAACTGGTTTGAGCTGCCCTATATCATGGGTGGGCTCGACGGCTCGCCCTTCGGCTCGACCGACGTGCTTGGGCTTTATTTCTACCGCACCGCCTTCGGCAACGTTTCGGCTGGCCAACAGGATTTCGGCTTGGGTTCGGCTCTTGCCGTCCTGATTTTCATCTTCATCGCAGCCATTGCCGCTGTCATCACCACTCGCCTGCGCGCCCGGGAAATCCAGCTATGACCGTGGCTACCAACACCTATTATGATCGCAAGGGCATTTTGGGCACGCTCGGCCGCGATGGCCTTTTGCAGATCATCCTTATCGCCAACACCATCCTGATGCTCGCACCGATCGTCATCATGGTGTTTTCGGCCTTCAAGACGACGCCGCAGATTTTCCAGTCGCCTTTCGGCATTCCCGATTTCACCCAGGTCCAGAACTTCATCAAGATCTGGTCGGAAACCAATTTCCTGCGCTACCTGCTTAACTCCTTCGTGGTCACCGGCGCCTCTATGGTGCTGATCCTGACCCTGGGCACCATGGCCGCCTATGCCATTGGCCGCTATGCGTTTACCGGTGCCAATTTCATCCTGATGTTCTTCCTTGCCGGGCTGACGCTGCCGTTAAAACTCGCCATCATCCCGCTCTTCATGCTGATGCGAGATCTGTCGATCCTCAACAATCAGCTGAGCCTGATCTTCGTTTATACGGCGATGGGCTTGCCCTCGACGGTCTTCATCATGACCGGCTTCATTCGTACCTTGCCTAGCGAACTCGAGGACGCAGCGCGCATGGATGGCGCTTCGGAAGCGCGCATCATGTGGTCGATCATGCTGCCTTTGGTGCGACCGGCCATGGTCATCGCCGGCATTCAGAATGTCGTGCCGATCTGGAACGACTTCTTCTTCCCGCTCGTCTTTATCCAGAACGATAGCTTGAAGACCCTGCCTCAGGGTCTCACCACCTTCATGGGCGAATATACAACCGACTGGGGCGTGTTGTTCTCGGGCCTGACGCTCTCGGCCGCGCCGATCATCATCATCTACATCGTTCTGTCCCGCCAATTCATTGCCGGCATGACCTCGGGCGCCATCAAATGATGCTCCCAAAGGGCATCATCGTTTCCTGCCAGGCACGTGCGGATAATCCCCTGCATGGCGCCCACTTCATGGGAGCGATGGCGCTTGCGGCGCGCGATGGTGGCGCAGTAGCCATCCGCGCCAATGGCCCAGAGGATGTCGCCGCAGTCATAAAAGCCGGGCTTCCGGTGATCGGTATCCATAAGGTCTTTTCCGAGCATCACCCCGTCTATATCACGCCCGATTTTCAAGCCGCAGCCGCTATTGTGCAGGCCGGAGCGGGTATCGTCGCGCTCGACTGCACCGAAAGACCACGAGATGGCGAGCACCCAAGCGTCTTGATCCGCCGCATCAAGGCGGAGCTTGGCGCAGAGGTTTTTGCCGATGTTTCGACGCAGGACGAGGGAGTAAAAGCGGCCGATTGGGGCGCCGACTACGTCGCAACGACGCTTTCCGGCTATACCGAGACCACCATGCCCAAGCCGAGCAAACCGGACCTGAAATTGGTGGAGACACTGACCGCGCGCCTGAGCGTGCCGGTGGTGGCGGAAGGCCGCTACAACACACCCGATCTCGTGCGTCAGGCCTTCTCGGCGGGTGCGCATGCCGTGGTTGTAGGCACCATGATCACCAATCCCCGCGAAATCACGCGCAGTTTCGTAGAGGGGAGCGTGCCGCAGTGACAGAGGTGTATCTCGGCCTCGATGTCGGTGGTACGGCCAGCCGCTGGGTGGCCTGCGATCAAGCTGGGCAGGTGGTTGCCCGCGGCAGCGTCAATGGCGCAACCGCCCATGTTTTCAATCCCGCCGAGAGAGAGCGCCTCCGCTCCGCCTTGTCCGACATCGGCAACGCGCTTGGTGCGGAAAACCTTCAGCCGATCGGGCTTGTGGGCGGCCTGACCGGCTTCGGAGCCGTCGTCACTGGCGAAGTCCATGGCCTCCTAAATGGCGCAATTGGGCTCAGACCAGAGCAAATCCTGCTGACCGATGACATCGTTCTCGCCTTTGCGGCGCACTTCCAACCGGGGCAAGGGCATCTGGTGTCCGCCGGAACCGGATCGATCGGCGTTCACATTGCCGCTGATGGCGCCATGACCCGCGTCGGCGGTAGAGGCATCCTCATCGACGATGCAGGCTCGGGCAGCTGGATTGCGCTCAGGGCCCTCGACATCATTTACAGAAGCCTTGATCGCACCGGTTCGTTTGCCCAGGTCCAAGCGCTGGCCGACGCGCTCTTTGAATTGGTGGGCGGGAGCGAGTGGCATCATGTCCGCGAATATGTCTATGGTGGCGATCGCGGCCGGATCGGTGCGCTGGCCGTCGGCGTGGCGCAGGCCGCGGAAGCGGGTGATGCTGAAGCCCTAAAAATCCTCAGGCAGGCCGGCGCACAATTGGCCGAACTGGCGCAATCCCTGCAAGACAGAGTCGGCGAGCGGCCAGTCGCCTTTATCGGCGGCGTCTTGAAACTGCATGCAGCGATCGGTGCCGAGATCGAAAAAGAGCTGCCGGGCGTCGCGATCTCGGCGCCCGCCACGGACACAGCGCTCGCGGCAGCAAAACTGCAATCCGGTGAGGCCGGCCGACAGTGGAGGACAATCCTGGCTCGGCAGGCTTGATCCGTGCAAACGCACTCTGGGTATTGTCAAATTTAGACTATAGGTGAGGCAGACAACCGGAGATCATCATGTCCCCAGTCTTTGGCGTCCTGCTGATCTTCGCCCTGATCGGCGTCAGCGTTCTCATCTCGCTTTCAGAGATCGCCTTTGCCGCGGCGCGCGACCTCAGAATTCGTGCTCTGGCAGAAGCTGGCGACCGCAAGGCGCTGCGCTTCGTGGCTCTACGGGCCGATGCCGGCAATGTACTTACCGCCCTGCAGATCGTGACGAATGCTGTGTCCATTCTCGCCGGCATATTGGGACACGATGCCTTTGGGCCGATTTTTGCCGGCGGCCTAAACCTTCTCGGCGCACCACCTGACGTAGCATTGGCGGTCGGCTCGGTGCTCGCTTTCCTCGTCGTAACGCTGCTTTTCGTCTTGCTGGCCGACCTCACGCCCAAACGCATCGCCATGCTGGTGCCCGAACAAATCGCTCTGTCTCTGGTGTGGTTTCCGGAAATGGCGGTCAAGGTTCTCAAGCCGCTGGTCTGGTTTTTTGGCAAGCTTTCGGACTGGATCATTGGCTGGTTCAATATCGATTCGACGGTCTCTGCCGACGAGATGACCACCGAGGATTTTCGGCTGATTCTTGCCGGGGGCGCAGCGTCCGGCATGCTCATGAAGAACGAGCAGCGCCTGATCGAAAATGTCTTGTCGCTCGAGCTGCGCAGCGTCACATCAGTCATGACCATTCGCGACGACATCGTCTTTCTCGATATTCGCGATCCCCACGAAGTCCAGCAGGACAAGGTAAGACGACGGCCGTTCTCGCACTATCCGATCTGCGACGGCAGCATCGATGTCGTCATTGGCTGCGTCCGCGCCGAAGACGTCCTCGCAACCGTCATCGACAAGAATGGCGAAGTCGATTTCGCCTCCGCCAAGCGGGACGTCTTGTCAGTTCCCGATACGCTCAACGTCTGGGAAGTGCTGGCCGAATTCCAAGCCCAAAACACCGGATTTGCCCTGGTGGTCAGCGAATATGCGCTTGTGGTCGGGGTCGTCACCTTCAAGGACCTGATGGGCGCGCTCATGCAGGGCCTTGCCAATCCCTTCGAAGAGCAAGCCATTCTCCGCCGCGACGAACACAGCTGGCTCATCGATGGCGTGGCGCCATTCGTTGACGTGACGCGCACCTTAGGCGTCAAGCATCTCGAGCCCGAAGCAGGCTATGAGACCATCGGCGGCTTCATCGTGCATCGGCTACGGCGTGCGGCCCGCAAGGGTGACAAGGTCGAGGCTGCTGGATATCTGTTCGAAGTTGTCGATGCCGACAAGATGCGGCTCAACCAGTTGCTGGTCACAAAAGTCGGGAAAAACAAGAGCTAGGCACAGACCATAGGGACACAGGCCGAACCATGCTGCGCTTAGAATTTACAGGATCAACCGAAAAACTTTGGTAGCGGAGGAGGGATTTGAACCCCCGACACACGGATTATGATTCCGCTGCTCTAACCAACTGAGCTACTCCGCCACGGAGTGGTGACCAAAGTCACGCTTGCGGGGTGGTACTAGACTTGGAACGGGGCAGTGTCAAGTGTTCCGCAGAGGTTTGGGCGGGCTGTGGAATTTGTCGGTGGACGGACGGTTTTGAGGGATGGTGACGGCCCTGTTCAGGCCGCCTCCTTTGGCGTTCAGATGCCTGCGAGGCAGACATATTTGATCTCGAGATAGCCCTCGATGCCGTATTTAGAGCCCTCACGGCCGAGGCCGGATTGCTTGACGCCGCCAAAGGGCGCCATCTCGTTGGCGAGGGCACCGGTATTGACGCCGACCATGCCGGCTTCGAGGGCTTCGGCAACGCGCATGATGCGACCCATGTCGCGGGCGTAGAAATAGGAGGCAAGGCCGAATTCGCTGTCATTGGCCTTGGCGATGACGTCGGCTTCGTCCTTGAAAGTGATAATAGGAGCGAGCGGCGCGAAGGTTTCTTCTTTGGCGACGAGCATGGACTGGGTGACGTCGGCGATGACGGTGGGCTCGAAGAAGGTGCTGCCGAGCGCACTGCGCTTGCCGCCAAGAAGCAGGCGCCCGCCCTTTTCGATTGCATCGGCGACGTGCTGCTCGACCTTTTCGACCGCCTTTTCATCGATCAGCGGACCCTGGGTAACGCCGGGCTCGGTGCCGTGGCCGAGTTGCAGGGCCTGAGCCTTGGCAACGAGCGTTTCGGCAAAGGCCTCGGCGACGCTTTCCTGCACATAGATGCGGTTGGCGCAGACGCAGGTCTGTCCCGCATTGCGGAATTTTGACAGCATAGCGCCATCGACCGCGGCATCGAGATCAGCGTCATCGAAGACGATAAAGGGGGCATTGCCGCCAAGTTCAAGCGACAGGCGCTTGATGCCACCGGCCGCCTCACGCATCAGCCAGCGACCGACTTCCGTCGAGCCAGTGAAGGTGATTTTTGCGATCTTAGGATTGGTACAGAATTCCTGGCCGAACGGCTTTGCCGAACCAGTGACCACCGAGAAAACGCCAGAAGGAACGCCGGCGCGTTCGGCGAGTACGGCGAGGGCCAAGGCCGAGAGCGGGGTCTGCGAGGCGGGTTTGAGGATCATGGTGCAGCCGGCGGCAAGCGCCGGGCCGGCCTTTCGGGTGATCATGCCGTTTGGAAAATTCCAGGGCGTGATGGCGGCGCAGACGCCGACGGGTTGCTTGAGCACCAGGATACGCTGGCTGGGACTGGCGCCGGGAATGATGTCGCCGTCAATGCGCTTGGCCTCTTCGGCAAACCACTCGATATAGCCGGCATTACTGACGATCTCTCCCTTAGCCTCGGCAAGCGGCTTGCCCTGTTCGCTGGTGAGGATCAGGGCGAGATCGTCGGCATTGGCGATGATGAGATCGAACCAGCGGCGCAGGATTTGCGCACGCTCCTTGGCGGTCTTTGCGGCCCAGGCGGGCTGGGCCTCGTGGGCGGCATCGATGGCCTGGCGAAGAACATCGACGCCAAGGCTCGGGCAGGTGCCGATGACGGCGCCATCGAAAGGGTCCGTCACCTCAATTTTTGCGCCATCGGGAGCTGCCACCCATTTGCCGCCCACGAGGGCTTTGTCGACGAGGAGCGACGGATCCTTGAGGGCGAGCGAACGGGTGGTCATGGTCTAATCCTAAAACGACTGCTTCTGCTTGAGCTGGCGGAGGGCCAGGATTTGCCGGTCGCGCCAAGCCTGGCGATCGGCAATGGAGTCAATCGGTAGGGGCGCGGCAGGTTCCGCATGCGCTGCAGCAATCTGCTCGGGCGTCCAGTCGTAATCGGTGCGAGCGGCTTCACCGTCTATGGCGTCATAAAGCCTGACGTCGGACCCGGCCCGGGCAAAAACGACGGCCCAGGCCCGGCCGACAGTGCCGACGCCGATACAGACGACGGTGCTCATTCGGCAGCCGTCGTTGTGGGACGAGCCCAACGGCGCTCGAAATCCCAGACTTCTTCAAACCCGATCAGGCTGTTGAATTCGGAGAAGTTGAAGAGTTTTGAATTGGGCGAGTTGGAGGTGCCTTCGTTCTTCAAGACCTGCAGCGCGTTTTCGGCGGCTGCGGCGGCAGCAAGACCGGTGGTCGAGGGGAAGATGGCGAGCTTGTAACCGATATCGGCGAGTTCAGCCTTGGAGCGGATCGGCGTCTTGCCGCCATCGGCCATGTTGGCCATCATCGGCTTACTGACGCGCGCGCAGGCATCGCGCATTTCCTGTTCGCTCTCGAGCGCCTCGAGGAAGACGATATCTGCGCCAGCTTCGCCATAGACAATGCCGCGCTTGAGCGCGCCTTCAAAGCCATCGGTCTGGCGAGAGTCGGTGCGGGCGATGATCAGGGTTTCAGGGTTACGGCGCGCTTCGACCGCGACCTTGACCTTTTCGACCATGTCGATCGTCGGCACGACGCGCTTAAACGGCGTATGGCCGCACTTTTTGGGGAATTCCTGATCTTCGATCTGGATCGCCGTGACGCCAGCCTCTTCAAAGCCACGTACGGTGTGGTGCACGTTGAGAAGCCCGCCATAGCCGGTATCGGCATCGGCGATAACAGCGGCATTGGCGGTGCGGCAAAGCGTGGCCACGCGATCGAGCATCTGGGTATAGCTGGCGATGCCAGCGTCCGGCAGGCCATAGGCCGATGCGGTCATCCAATAGCCCGAGGCATAGACGAAATCGAAGCCGACCTTGTTGCTGACCACGGCGGTGATCATGTCATGGATACCGGGGGCGACCACGAACTGGCCGGAGGCCAAAGCGGCCTTGAGGGAGGGCTTGCTCATCAACTTCGTCCTAGATTTCTGAGATAGGAAATAGTTTCGGCTTCGGAGACGACGTCGCCATATTTGGCGTCCATATCGAAAAGGTTGGCTTCGTGCGGGGCCGGATGACGATCGCCCACCGCCTCCCGCACGATAATCGGGATGAAGCCGTGCGAGTTGCAGTTAACGCATGTGGCGCAGATGCAGCCGCTGGTCGACACGCCGGTATGGATGAGGGTGTCGATGCCGAGCGAGGCCAGCGTCGAGGCAAGGGAAGTGCCGAAGAAGGCGCTGGCATATTGCTTGGAGATAACGAGCTCATCCTCGGACGGCACGAGCCCCTTGGGCCAAGCACCCATCGGGCTGCCTTCGAGGATGCACTTGCCGAAGGCGCCCTTATAGTTCTGCGACAGGTCTTGCTCGGTCATGCTTTGTCCGTTTGGCTGAAGAGAGCGTCGAGCCGGCCATCGTCGAGGAACAGCAAAGGCTGAGACGCGCGATGGCGCTCTTCGAAGGCGGCGATGTCATCGGCACCCTGCGCGAGGATTTCGCCGATCTCGTCAAGACCGAGCATGAGCGCCGCCTTTTGGTATGGATCGATCTCGAAATTGAGGGAAGGGCCATTGGCAAGGGTGACCGTCTGTCTCTCGAGATCTATCGAGAACGGCTCGCCACTGGCAGCCGCCGCCAGCGCCTTAGTATGGGCTTCGCCAGTGATGACGATGGGAAGAACGCCGTTCTTGAAGCAATTGGAATAAAAGATTTCGCCAAAGCTTGGGGCGATGACGCAGCGAATGCCGAAATCGGCCAGCGCCCACACAGCCTGTTCGCGGCTCGATCCAGAACCGAAATTGACATCGGCCGCGAGGATTTTCGCCGCGTTGAACGGAGGCATGTTGAGCACGAAATCCGTGCTCGTGCCATCTGGACGCTGCCGACGCTCGTGGAAGAGATGCTTGCCGAGGCCGGCCTTTTCGAGGAGCAGCAGAAAGCGGGCGGGAAAGATGATATCGGTATCGACATCCGCTTCGGGCAAAGGAGCCGCGACGCTGGTGAGGGTAACGAATTTTTCCATCAGGCTGATTTCCCCAGTGTGCGAAAATCGACGAGATGGCCCGAGATCGCGGCAGCGGCAGCCATGGCTGGGCTCATCAGGTGGGTGCGCCAGCTTCACGGCCGCGTCGGTATCGATCATTTTGTCGGCCCCACCGAAACTCTCGTCATCGCCGATGACACGGTTGACGCCGAGATCTGTGCCACAGACCTTCTGGGTCAGGCCGATTAGCGAGATCAATTCAGGCTTAGACAAACTGCGGGAAGGAAGTCTGCTGCATGGTATTGTGACCATGGGGCATTAAGCCCTTGGCCCGTCGACGCTTCTCGTCCGGCACTAAAGATTTCCACAGTCGCTCTTATCGCTTGCACGCAAAAAACACTTACCCTATAAGGCCGATGGCTTGCAGCACAGCGCTGCGACTGCGATGCCCAGATAGCTCAGTTGGTAGAGCAGCGGATTGAAAATCCGCGTGTCGCTGGTTCGATTCCGGCTCTGGGCACCATTTTCCCAAATCAGTTCAATATGATTAGATGCCTTTTGAGCATGTCATTTGCACGGGCGGCGCACGGAATGGCAAGATAGCTCGCGCTGACACAGCCGAGCCTCTGACACAGCAATCATAGCTTGAGCCGCGATCGGTCGTTCCGACCGTGAGACTGCACTGCCTTCGTCAGATGCGAACGTGGTTTCCGTATCGATCTTTCCAACCGCAACGGTGAAAGTAGAGAACGGCTAGTCGACAACTTTGGGTCGGCGTCCGGCTTTTAAAGGCTTTGGTTTTTGGGCTTCGGCGCTGGTTGGGGCGAAGAGTTCGGCGATGGACACGCCCAGCGCAGTTGCAATCTTGTCTAGAATACCGATGGAAGGGTTTTCCATCATGCGCTCGAGGCGGCTGACATAGGTGCGATCGACGCCGGCGAGCTCGGAGAGCTTTTCCTGGGACAGTTTGCGCTCGACCCGCAGGCGCCGCATGTTCCAGGCTACAAGTTCACGACTATCCATAAAAGCTTCGGCGCCCCCCACGCAGGACGCTACACAAAGCGTGGCAGCGGTGCAATCAGCCGTAGCGCAGTTGCTGGGTCTGATTTTTTGCGATGGTTACTTCGTCAAAGAGTTCATGCGGCGCGACGCCAAGCGCGGCAGAAAGCTTATCCACGTCATCGAGTGCGATATCGAGCGATGAGGCGACGAGGTCGGCGACCTTCTGGCTGGGCCAGCCAAGACGTTCCGCGAGCACATCGAGGCTCATGCCCTGCATTTCGCAGAGCCGCCGGACGTTTTGTCCGAGGAGAGTGGCGGCCGGCAAGTGGTTCATGAACATTCCGAATCGTGGACCTTACCCGTTTGAATGTATCGACGAAGGGGGCGCGACCGAGCAGGTATTAAGGAAGGCTTAATTACCCCTTTAGGGGTAGAATGATGCCTTTGCGGTTCGGCTCATTGACCATTGCAGCGCCGAGGAGATCCGAAAGCTGCGTGACGATGCGCAAGCCGAGGCCGCCGCGGCTGGAGCGATGGGGCGCGGTGGGATCGAAACCGTCCTCGACAATGATGCTGATGCCGGTGTTGCGCCGTTCGATCCGCAGCTCGACCGTGCCGCCTTCGGGGGTCAGGCGAATGGCATTGTCGAGATAGTTGGAGAGAATCTGGAACAGCAGCTCGCGGTCCGAAATTACCGTGATGTCGGTTTCGGGCCAGACGAGGCGTTGCCCGCGGCTTTGGGCCTGCAGGATGTAGGTGGCGCGCAACTGTTCCAGCAGTTGTTGGAGGGGCAGGGGCGTGAGTTCGGCCTTGATGTCTCCAGTATCGAGCCGGGCATAGGCCAGAATGCGGTTCAGAAGGTCGGAGGTGACGGCACCAAGCTGGCGTACGCGGGTCAGGGCTGTATTGCGCATGTTGATGTCGCTGTGATCACCAATGGCGGCAACCGTCAGGTTGATTGCTTCGACCGGCTGGCGCAGATCGTGGCCGAGTGAGCGCACGAGATGGCGCTGCAATTCATAGGCCTTTTCCAGTTCTTCGGTGCGCTCGGCAACCTGTGCCTCGAGCCGCTCGGCGGTTTGCTGGCGCTCCGTGGTGGCGGCGCCGACGAGCAGGGCGGCGATGGCGGTTGTCAGAAGCAGCGCCGGCAAGTTGGCAACCTCCACGGCGCCGGTAAAGATCATGGCGACCGGCGGTGTGAGAACGCAGGTCAGAAATACCGCGGTTGCCGCGTGCTCGAAGCCGCCGCGAAGGGCGAAGACGATCACAGATGGCAGCACCAGATACCACAAGTTGATCTCGAGCATGGGCCCAATTGCGCCGATAAGCGCGGCGAGGCAAAGCGTCAGCGCCTGAATTGCAAAGGCGCGGGGGCTGGGCCACCGCCAGGCGCCGAGCGGCCGGCCGAACGCCCACATGATGGCGGGGACCAGCATGGG
>CAJYKO010000203.1 GCA_913775215.1 uncultured Devosia sp.
GCGCGGGAAAATCGACGCTGCTTTTTACGCTGGCAGGACTGCTGCCGCCGGTGAGCGGGCGTTTAGCACTCGAAGGCTATGAAGACGATTTTGGGCCCGCCTTCCATCATTGCGGGCACAAGAATGCTATTCGACCAAGGCTTACGGTGATCGAAAGCCTCAAATTCTGGCAGGATATCAACGGCAGTGCGGCGCTGACCCCGGTTGAGGCGCTGGATCGCGTCGGACTTAGCAGACAAACAAAATCAGATGCGGGCTATCTTTCGGCAGGGCAGCAAAGGCGTCTGGCTCTGGCCCGGTTGCTGGTTTCGGTGCGTCCAGTCTGGCTGCTCGACGAGCCGACTTCGGCGCTCGATGCTGAGGGGCAGAAGCTTTTGGCTGAGTTGATTACCGAGCATCTCGTAAGCGGCGGACTTGCCGTTATCGCCAGCCATGATGCTATTGCCGTTGATAATCTCGCCGTCCTCGATCTCGGAGGCTCGGCATGAGCGGCTTTGTTTCCGTTCTGCGGCGCGAGGTGAACCTCAGCCTTCGTGGCGGCGGCGAGATGCTGACGCTGGTGCTGTTTTTTGTCATTGTCGGCGCCATCGTCCCCTTTGCCGTGGGGCCGGACAAGGTGCTGCTGGCGCGGATTGCGCCGGGGATTGTCTGGATCGCGGCGTTCCTCGCTATGCTCATGGGGCTCGAAAAGCTTTTTGGGCCGGATCGGGCGGATGGCACGCTGGGGCTTTACCGGTTAGCCGATACGCCGCTATCCGCCGTCGTTGCCGCAAAAGTGATTGCGCATTGGCTGACCACGGCGCTGCCGCTGATCCTCGCTTCGCCGATCTTCGCGCTGCTGCTGTCGATGGATCTGCCGACCTTCTGGCGCACGCTGGTTTCGTTGCTGATCGGGACACCGGCTTTGGCCGGTTTTGGGGCGCTTGGCGCCGCGTTGACCGTGGCGACGCGGCATGGCGGGCTGATCGCACCGATCCTCATCGCGCCGCTTTCCGTGCCCGTGCTGATCTTTGGCGTCGGGGCTATTTCGGCAAGCGGCGGGCCGGGGCAGACCGGGGTGGCCACCCTTCTCCTTGCGGCACTCAGTCTCATGGTTGTCGCGCTCACTCCCTTCGCCGCGGCCCTTGCGATAGATTGGGGCGAAGACTAAGCGTCTTGGAAAATGGCTGCATGACCAGAGAGCCCCGGTAGGCATGAGCATCGATACGACTCCCAAGATGAGCTGGTGGAACCGTTTGGCCCATCCCGGCCAATTCGTCATCCTGACCAAGCCCCTCATTCTGCCGCTGACGGCGCTGACCGCCCTGCTGTTTGCCGCCGGGCTCTGGTTCGCCTTCTTCAATTCACCGGCCGACTACCAGATGGGGGACACCGTGCGCATCATGTATGTGCATGTGCCAACTGCCTGGCTCAGCCAGTTCGTCTATGCCACCATGGCCGTTTCGGCGATCGGCTCGCTCGTCTGGCGCCATCCCATGGCTGACGTGTCGATGAAAACCGCCGCCCCGCTCGGCGCCGCCTTTACGGCCATGGCGCTCTTTACCGGCTCGCTCTGGGGCCGCCCGACCTGGGGCACTTTTTGGGAATGGGACGGACGGATGACGTCAACGCTCGTCCTTCTCTTCATCTATCTCGGCATCGTGGCGCTCTGGCGGGCTTTTGACGATCAGTTGCGCGCCGCGCGTGTCGTTGCGGTCTTTACGCTGGTTGGCGCGGTCAACATTCCGATCATCAAATTCTCGGTCGATTGGTGGTCGACGCTCCATCAGCCGGCAAGCGTCTTCCGGCCCGATGGCCCGACCATGCATGGTTCGATCCTGACGCCGCTCTTCGTCATGTTCTTTGCCTTCACCTTCCTCTTCATCACCCTGCAATTGACCGCCATCCATACCGAAGTGCGCCGCCGCCGTATCACGACACTCGAACGCCGGGCCGCTCGGGGAGAGACACGATGATCGGTCTTGGCGAACATGCCGAGTTTATCATTTCGGCCTATATGGGTGTGTTTTTGGGCCTCGGCGCCTTGATCGGCTGGACGGTATTTTCTGCCCGCGCCACCAAGCGCCGGCTCGCTGAGCTTGGCGACACCAGATCGGACGCATAAAACATGCGAGCACTGCTTTTTGCTGCGCCGTTAGTGTTGCTGGTTGGGCTGATCGGCGTTTTTGCCATGTCGATGAATCGCGACCCGAGCCTTGTGCGCTCGGTGCTGATCGACAAGCCGGCGCCTGATTTTACCCTGCCGGCGGTTGAAGGCATGACTGTGCCAGGATTCGATACGGCTTCGCTCAAAGGCGAGCCGACGCTGGTCAACGTCTTTGCCTCATGGTGCATCCCGTGCCGCGACGAGCATCCGCTCCTCGAAGCCTTGAAGGCCGAGACCGGCGTCAGGCTTTTTGGCATCAATCATTCCGATGCGCCGGAAAATGCGCGGGCCTTTCTGGCGGAACTCGGCAATCCTTATGACGCCATAGGAGCCGATCGCGACCGGCGTGTGTCGATCGACTGGGGCGTTTATGGCGTGCCGGAAACCTTTATCGTCGACAGGAACGGCACCATCGTCTTCAAGCATGTCGGGCCGCTGAGCGCAGAATCGATCGAGCGCGAAGTGATGCCAGCGCTCGAAAAAGCGCGGCTCTAAAGCGCGTCGCGATCTTTCAGATTCGCTTAGAGCGCTTTAGCTCTTTGTTTTAGCGCATGTCTTTACCTTCAAACCGGTGGCCACTTTCGGGAGACATGCTGTAGGCGCTCTTATGGCGCCATAGCGTCCTTTATTCGCCAGCGATCCAATCCACTTTCCAGCTCCCACGCTGCTCGTCGCTGAGCACATCGGTGAGAAGCGGCAGCAGAACCCGCATTTCCTCTTCGAGGACGAAGGGCGGATTGACGACGATCATGCCGGTGCCGTGAAGACGCGGCGGCAGGGAGGCCGCACGGATTTTCAACTCGAGCCGCAGGATTTTGGGAATGCCAGATTCCGCGAGCATGTCGATGAAATCGGCGACGTCCTCTGGGTCCTTGATCGGATACCACAGTGCATAAAGCCCACCAGGCCAGCGCTTATGCGCCTTGATCAGGTTTTGGGCCATGCGGGGGAACTCGCCGCGCTCTTCGAACGGCGGATCGATGAGAACGAGGCCACGCTTTTCCTTGGGCGGCAGATGGGTGCCGAGCGCCTGCCAGCCATCGACATGGGTGACGCGGACCTGGAAATCGCCCGCAAAATTTTCGCGCAGAATATCGACATCCTGGGGATGCAGTTCGAGCGCCATCAACCGGTCCTGCGGACGGAGCAGCGTGCGCGTGATGAGCGGCGAGCCGGGATAGAATCGCAGATTACCATCGGTATTCCGGGCGCGGATGGCATCGAGATATGGCCCAAGCAGCGCACTGGCGTCATCGGGCAGTTTGCGACCCATCAGCCGGCCGATGCCGTCGACCCATTCTCCGGTCTTTGAGGCGGCCGGACCTTTGAGGTCATAGAGCCCGACCCCGGCATGGGTATCGATGACGCGAAACGGGGCGTCCTTGCGCATCAGATAGGTCAGGATGCGGGTGAGGATGGTGTGTTTGACCACATCGGCAAAATTGCCGGCGTGAAAGACGTGGCGGTAATTCACTTGCGGCCTTCCGCGAGAAGAATGGTGGCGGCGAAAGCGAGGAAGACCGTGGCAAAGCTCCAGTTGAGGGCGCGGCTGACCCAGATATTGTCGCGCAGCGTCCGCGTGAGCCATTCGGCAAAGAGCACGGTGGCGATAACAACCGGCAGCGAGACAACGATGAATTCGACGCCAAGGAAGAGAAGTTTGCTCGCGGCAGCGGGATCATCTGCCGAAATGAACTGGGGCAGGAAGGTCACGAAAAACAGGGCTACCTTGGGATTGGTGAGATTGATGGCGAGCCCGGTGAAATAGCTTTGCGTGAGGCTTGGCACCTTGCCACCGGCCTTGGGCACGAGGAGGCCACCGCCCGAGCGAATGGCCTGGATGGCGAGCCAGACGAGATAGAGCGCGCCGACGATTTTGAGCGCCCAGAAGGCAGCGGGCGCGGCGACGATGAGCACGGAAATGCCGAAGGCGACGAGCGTCGTGTGAACGGCAATGCCCGTGCTGGTGCCGAGTACCGCGGCAAAGCCATGGGCGCGGCCGAAATTCATGGTTCGTGACACGAAGAGCGCCATGTCGGGACCCGGCGTCACCGCCAGCACGAAACCGGCAAGGGCAAAGGTCAGGATGACGGAAAGATCAGGGACGAAGCTGGGCATGGCGGGCTCGGTTTTGCAGCTTTCCCTATCGCACTAACCGCTCGGGCTGAACAGCCTTGGCCGAGGGGCATCGGATAAGGCAACTGCACGCGCGGAAAATATCGCCTAGAAGGATGCATGACCGATCATATCCCAAACATCGTCATCCTCAATGGCGCGCCCCGCTCTGGAAAATCAACGCTGGCGCGGGCGATCCAGAAGGACGTGCCCGGCACCTGGCTCCTTCTCGGCGTTGATAGCCAGATGGCGAGCCTGCAGCCGCAGCTCCTGCCCGGCATTGGCCTCAGGCCCGGTGGGGAACGGCCCGACCTCGAGCCGGAGGTGGTGCGGCTCTATCAGCTCCTCTTCGACACTATCCGCGTTTCGGCTATGGCCGGCTTCGACATTATCGCCGATCTCGGCATGCACGAAGATTATTCGGTCCCATTGGGCATTTTGGACCGTGCTGCAAAGACGCTAGGGCCATTGCGGCCGCTCTTTATCGGTATCGACTGCGCAATCGAGGAGATCATACGCCGGCGCAATGCGGCGCCCAATTCGATCGGCGGCACCTATCTGGGTGGCGACATCCCACCGCCAGCGGTCCTCCGCTGGCAGACGGCAGTACATGCGGGCAAGGATTATGACATGAGGCTCGACATGGGCGCACTGACCCCGGAAGAAGGTGCGGCCCGTATTGCCGCGCTTGTCAAAATACCGCCTGCCATTCCTGCCTTGACGAGACTTGCAACAGTCTGAACATATGCAGGCCCAAAAAGTCTTCGTGCTATCGATTTAAGCCCGCGTTAAGCGGCAATGATTAGCTTCACCAAAACGTCATGTTTGGGCCGTGAGCGGGGGACTCTATGGGGGCTGTGGACACCAGCGCAACAGACGTTGCGAGCGCCTTGCTGCTCGATGCCGCGCTCGAAAACATTCCCTATGGCTTTTGCGTCTGGTCGCCGCAGTTCCGCCTCGTCATGTGGAACAAGCACTATCGCGAATTCTATGGCTTTTCGGCCGACGCCATCAAAAAAGGCATGACGCTCGAGGAAGTTGTCCACCTCTCCCACAAGCTCGGCAACCATCCCGGCCAGAGCCCCGACGCCTTTTACGAAACCTATACGAGCGAACTGCTCAACAATCGCAGCGGCGCCCGCAGCAAGAACCATGAAGAAGTGCATGGCGGGCGGATCGTTGAAACCGCCCATGTCTATACCGAAAAGCTCGGCTGGGTGGTGACCCACGAAGACATTACCGATGAACTGCTCCACTCCGAAACGGTGCAAAAGCGCAAGCTCGAACTCGAGCGCCAGAATATCCGGCTCGATGCGGCCGTGAATAACATTCCCATTGGGCTCTGCATGATGGACGCCAAGGGGCGCCTCGTGATCTGCAACGAACCCTATGCCCGCATCTATAATCTGCCGATCGACTATCTTCGCCCCGGCACGCAACTCGAAGCCATTTTAGGGCACCTGTTCGACGAAGGCATGAGCGTGGGGGGCAGCGGCAGCCGCGAGGACTATATCGCCTGGCGCCGCGACGTGATCGCCAAGAACGAATATGGCAAGAACATCCACGAACTGAACAATCGCATCATCCTGATGCAGCACCATCCGATGAAGGATGGCGGCTGGGTGTCGACCCATGAGGACATTACCGAGCAGCGGCAGAACGAGGCGCGCATCCATCATCTGGCGCGGCACGATGCGCTGACCGACCTGCCCAACCGCATCGAATTCCTGGAGCAGATGGCCCATACCGAGGCGGGCCTGCAGCGCGGCGAAATGGCGGCCGTGCTCTATATCGACCTCGACCATTTCAAGGCCGTGAACGATACGCTCGGCCATGCCGTGGGCGATGAGGTGATCAAGCAGGCCGCCGTCCGGCTCTGGGGCACGACACGGGAAAGCGATCTTCTGGCCCGGCTCGGTGGCGATGAATTCGCGCTTCTGCTCAAGCCCATGGAAAGCCCAGAGGCTGCAGCGCGCGTTGCCGATCGCATCATCAAGGCCATGTGCGCGCCAATGAATATCAAGGGCCAGCAGATCGAGATCGGCGCCAGCGTCGGCATTGCCGTTGGGCCCGGGGACGGGCTCGACACCGATACGCTGGTCAAGAATGCCGACCTCGCGCTTTACAAGGCCAAGAGCGAGGGCCGCTCGGCTTATCACTTCTTCGAAGCCGGCATGGACGCCGAACTGCAGCAGCGCCGCGTCATCGAGGCGGGGCTGCGCATGGCCCTCGGGAGGGACGAGTTCCGCCTCGTCTTCCAGCCGCTTCTGGGGCTGCGCGAAAATCGGGTGACCTGCGTCGAAGCGCTTTTGCGCTGGGACTTCGAGGGTCGTACCGTTTCCCCCACCGAATTCATTCCCGTGGCCGAGGAAACCGGGTTGATTTCCGCCATCGGGGAATGGGTGCTGAGCGAAGCCTGCGCCGCTGCCGCGACGTGGCCGGGCCATATCCGCGTTGCGGTCAATCTGTCGCCGGTGCAGTTCCGCCAGCGCGATCTCGTCGCCCAAGTGCGCCGGGCGCTGACCGATGCCAAGCTCGACCCGACCCGGCTCGAACTCGAGATTACCGAAAGCCTGCTGCTTGGCGACAGCGAATCGACCCTCAAAGCGCTCCACGAATTGCGCGCCATGGGCGTGCGCATCTGCATGGACGATTTTGGCACCGGCTATTCCTCACTTTCCTATCTCCGCAGTTTTCCCTTCGACAAGATCAAGATCGACCGCTCCTTCATGCGCGATCTTGCGAGCCGCGCCGATAGCCAGGCCATCATCCGCGCCGTCATCGGCCTTGGCCAATCCCTCGGGATGTCGACCACCGCCGAAGGCATCGAAACCGAGGAACAACTCAGCCTCGTCCGCGCCCATGGCGTTTCCGAAGTGCAGGGGTATTTGTTCTCACCCCCGGTTTCTGGCGAGGACCTGCTGGACTTGCTCCACACCGAAGTCGAAATCGCTAAGGCTTCTTAGTTTTTGGCGTTTTGGGCTTTTCGACCCCAGACCTTGCAGAACCACGGCATCCTTCCCGCACTGGGTGGCGAGCGGCCCCTGAACGAGCTCCAGCGACGATAACCAGGTCTCAAGATGGGCCCCGGCTTTCGCCGGGATGACATCTCGGGAGCGGATGAGTTGCGGCGCATAAGCCGATAGAGAAGGCCCGGGATTGCTCCCGGGCCTTCTTCAATTCAATCGAGACTATGTCTCGTCAGCCCATATGCGCGAGCACAGCCAACAGCAGCAGCGCGACGATATTGGTGATCTTGATCATTGGATTAACGGCCGGGCCAGCCGTGTCCTTGTAGGGGTCGCCGACAGTGTCGCCGGTGACGGAGGCTTTGTGGGCGTCTGAGCCTTTGAAATGTTTGACGCCTTGGGAGTCGGTAAAACCGTCTTCAAAACTCTTTTTCGCATTGTCCCAGGCACCGCCGCCGGCGGTCATGGAGATGGCGACGAAGAGGCCCGTCACGATCACACCCATCAGCATGGCGCCGAGGGCGGAGAAGCCGGCGGCGGGGCCGGCGATCCAGTTGATGAGAACGAAGACGAGGATGGGCGAGAGCACAGGCAAGAGCGAGGGGACGATCATTTCCCGGATCGCGGCCTTGGTGAGCATATCGACGGCCCGGCCATAATCGGGCTTGTCGGTGCCCGCCATGATGCCCGGCTTTTCCTTGAACTGGCGGCGCACTTCGACGACGACCGATTGGGCAGCGCGGCCCACGGCTGTCATCGACATGCCGCCGAAAAGGAACGGCAAGAGACCACCGAACAGGAGGCCGACGACAACATAGGGATCGGCGAGCGAGAAGGCGAGTGTGCCGACACCGGCAAAGATAGCCGGGGCATCGGGCAGGGACGAGAAATAGATCAGGTCCTGCGTATAGGCGGCAAAGAGCACGAGGGCGCCGAGGCCGGCCGAGCCGATGGCATAACCCTTGGTGACGGCCTTGGTCGTATTGCCCACCGCATCGAGCGCGTCGGTATTGTGGCGCACTTCCTTTTCGAGACCGGCCATTTCGGCAATGCCGCCGGCATTATCCGTGACAGGGCCAAAGGCATCGAGCGCGACGATGATGCCGGCCAAGGCCAGCATAGTGGCGACGGCCACCGCTATCCCGAAGAGGCCGGCCAGCGAAAAGGTAACGATGATGCCGGCGATGATGACGAGGGCCGGCAGGGCCGTCGATTCCAGGGATACGGCAAGGCCCTGGATGACATTGGTGCCATGGCCGGGGACCGAGGCCTCGGCGATTGAATTGACCGGCCGCCGATTGGTGCCGGTGTAATATTCGGTGATGACGATGATGAGCCCGGTGATGACGAGCCCCGTCACGCCGCACCAGAAAAGGCTCCAGGGGGTAAAGGTCTTTCCCGCGGTTTCGATTGTCAGGTTCAAGTCGCCAAAGAGCAGCCAGAGCACCGGCAGCAACACGACGAGGGACAGGACGCCAGTGGCGATGACGCCCTTATAGAGCGCGCCCATGATGTTATTGTCACTGCCGAGTTTGACGAAATAGGTTCCGATGATCGAGGTGATGACGCAGGCGCCGGCAATGGCGAGCGGCAGCACCATGCCGGTGAGTTTGAGCGCCTCGGGAAGGATGATCGCGGCCAGAACCATGGTTGCGACGATGGTCACCACATAGGTTTCGAAAAGGTCGGCGGCCATGCCGGCGCAATCGCCG
>CAJYKO010000204.1 GCA_913775215.1 uncultured Devosia sp.
CCCTTCACGAACTGATCGCGCGCAAGATGAAGAACAAGGGCGGTAGAATCACCGCCGACGAAGACGACGAACCCGCTCGGCCCAATGGCGGCAATGTCGTCGACCTCATGGCAGCGCTCAAGGAAAGCCTTGAAGGGGGCAAGAGCAGCAGCACCTCTCGCCGCAAGCCCGCGGCAAAGAAAGAACCTGCCAAGACGCCAGCTAAGAAGGCCACGACCACGGCGCGGAAGAAGGCAAGCTAGCCATGGCCGCCAAGGCACAGGATCTCCTCAAGGACTACAAAGCCAAGCGCAATTTCGCCAAGACGCGGGAGCCAGCAGGAGAGACATCTTCGAGCAAAAAATCCCCGCGCGGCGGCTTCGTTATCCAGAAGCACGATGCAACGCGTCTCCACTATGATTTCCGCATCGAGCTTGATGGGGTCCTGAAAAGCTGGGCCGTCACCAAGGGCCCGTCCAACAATCCGGAGGACAAGCGCCTCGCCGTTCGCGTCGAAGATCACCCGCTCGAATATGGCGGCTTCGAAGGCACCATTCCCGAGGGCGAATATGGCGGCGGCACCGTCATGCTCTGGGATCGCGGCACTTGGGAACCCATAGGCGACCCGCATGAGGGCCTGAAAAACGGCGATCTCAAGATGCGGATTTTTGGCGAGCGCCTGAAGGGCGAATATGTCCTCGTCCATATGAAAGGCCGCGACACCAAGCGCAAATCCGGGCCGCCGCGCGAGAATTGGCTCCTCATCAAGCATCGTGATTCCTATGCCCGCGACAAGGACACACTGACCACCCGCTTCACCCGCTCCGTCGCCACCGCGCGCGATTTCAAGCAAATCGCCAGCGGCGCACCGGCCACCAAGACCAGCAAGGTCAAGCCCGATGCCGTCTGGCATTCCGATCCGGAAGAGGCGGAAAAAGCCGACCAGAAAACCCGCATCATGGACAAGGCGCATGATGGCAAGACGTCCGCCTTCCGCCCCCTCCAACTCGCCACCCTTGTCGATACCGTCCCGGCCGGCAAGGATTGGCTCTTCGAGATGAAATACGATGGCTATCGGTGCCTTGCCGCGGTCGATGGCGATAGCGTCAGGCTGTTCACCCGCAATGGCCTTGATTGGACCGAACAGTTCGGCGCCCTCGTCGAACCGCTCCAAAAACTCAAGATCGGTTCGGCGCTGATCGATGGCGAAGTCTGTGCCTTCGACGCGAAAGGCCGCACGGATTTCACGACGCTCAAGAATACGCTTTCGGGTGGCGGACGGCTCGAATACTTCGCCTTCGATCTGCTCGAAGCCGACGGCAAGGACCTTACCAAGCTGCCGCTCCTCGAGCGCAAGGCGCGGCTTGAGACGATTTTGAAGAAGTCCACGCGCAAGGACCCCATCCAATATTCCTCGCATGTGCGCGATCACGGCCAGAAAGTGCTCGATGCGCTCTGCAAGGATGGCCACGAGGGCGTCATTGCCAAGCGCGCCGATGCGCCCTATCGCGGCGAGCGCAATCGCGACTGGCTCAAGATCAAGTGCCTTAAGCGCCAGGAATTCGTCATTGGCGGCTGGTCCCCTTCGACCAAGCGCCGCGGCTTTGCTTCGCTCCTCCTCGGCACCTGGGAAAACGGCAAGCTCCTCTATCGCGGCCGCGTCGGCACCGGCTTCAGCCAGGATGTGCTTCTGGAAATGGATCAAAAGCTCGCCAAGCTCGCCCGCAAGACCAATCCCTTCGACGCCGTTCCTAGGGAACGCGCCCGCGGCGCCCATTGGGTCGAGCCGCAACTCGTCGCCGAAATCGCCTTCACCGAGCTGACCGGCGACGACATCCTACGCCACCCCTCATTCATTGGCCTGCGCGGCGACAAACCCGCCAAGGAGGTCAAAATGGAAAAGCCGGAGCCGATCGAGCATGATGGGGAAGAGGTTGCCGAACGCCTCGGCGTCCGTTTGACCTCCCCGAGCCGCGTCGTCTTTCCTGGCCAGGGCATTACCAAGGCCGACCTCGTCGCCTATTACGAAGCCGTCGCCGAGGTCATGCTGCCCCACATCAAAGACCGCCCGCTCAGCCTTGTCCGCTGCCCCCAGGGCCGCGCTAAATATTGCTTTTTCCAGAAGCACGATACCGGCGGCTTCCCCGACGAGATCAAGTCGACGTCGATCACTGAAAAGGACGGCGACAGCCAAGACTATTTCTACGTGGACGACCTCGCCGGCCTCATCGCCGGGACACAGATGAACACGCTCGAATGGCACATCTGGGGCTCGCGCCGGCAGAGCGTCGAAAAGCCGGATCGCCTGGTGTTTGATATCGACCCCGACGAGGGCCTTGGTTTCGACGCCGTCATCACTGCAGCCCAAGAGATCGCCGCCCGCCTCACGGACAAAAAGCTCAAGTCCTATCCCATGGTCTCGGGCGGCAAAGGTATCCATGTCATCGTGCCGCTCAAACCCGAAATCGAATGGCCAGAGGTCAAGGAGTTCTGCAAGACTTTCGCCCAAAACCTGGCCGATGACGAACCCGATCGTTTCACCGCCAATATGTCCAAAGCCAAGCGCAAGGGCCGCCTTTTTCTGGATTATCTCCGTAACGAACGCGGCTCCACCGCCATCTCCCCCTGGTCCGCCCGATCCCGCGAAAATGCGCCCGTTGCCGTCCCCGTGTCCTGGGACGAAGTTAAAACCCTTAAGGGCGCCAACCTCTTTTCACTCGACGCCGCCGCCAGCCGTGCAAAATCGGAAAACCCTTGGCCAGACTATTTCAAGACCAAGCAGTCGCTGAAAGGGAAGCTCGGATAGACCTTAGCTTCCCTTGACCAACCCACCGCGACCCAGGCGACCACCACCACCTCTTCCTCTGGAGAAAGGTCGAAGCAAAGCATCACCAAACTCGCTTCAGCGAATTTGGTTGGGGTGAGGGGGCCTCCGCCAAACATCGAACATGCAAGCGCCCCTCGCTCATTCACCCTTCCCACTCACTCCACTTCAGCGTACACCGCACCCATCACGGGGGAGTGATCATGGCCTACACAGTCGAACAGGTTCTCGATACAGCCGGCGCAGGCCGCTTCCAGCGTCGCCTTCTCGGTATTTTCGGCCTTGTCTGGGCCGCAGACGCCATGCAAGTCCTCGCTGTAGGCTTCACCAGCGCCTCGATCGCCGCCAGTTTCGAAATATCGTTGCCGGAAGCGCTACAGATCGGCACGCTCTTTTTCCTCGGCATGCTCATCGGAGCCAGCCTCTTCGGCCGCCTCGCCGATCGCTTCGGTCGCCGCCGCGTGCTGCTGATCACCGTTGCCTGCGACGCGGTATTCGGCCTCCTCTCGGTCTTCGCGCCGAACCTCTTTCTGCTCTTCCTCTTCCGCTTCCTCACCGGCATTGCAGTCGGCGGCACCCTGCCTGTCGATTATGCGATGATGGCCGAATTCCTCCCCGCCCAAAACCGCGGCCGCTGGCTCGTCATCCTCGAAGGCTTTTGGGCCGTTGGCACCGTCGCCGTCGCCCTCGCCGCCTGGGCTGCCAGCATCTATATGCCCACCGATTCCTGGCGCTGGATTTTTGCCGTCACGGCCCTTCCCGCATTGATTGGCATCTGGCTCCGCCTCTGGGTTCCAGAATCCCCGCTCTATCTGCTCCGTCGCGGTGAGCAGGCTTCCCTCAAATCCGTCCTCGACACCATCCTGACGACAAACGGCAAGCCGGCCCTCCCTGCCGACGCGGTCATAGAAGCGCCAGCACAACCGCCAAAACAGGGCATTTTCTCGCCCGACTTGCGCCGCCGTTCGCTCTCGATCCTCACCGTCTGGTTCCTGGTCTCGATTTCCTATTACGGCGTCTTCACCTGGCTGCCTGCCCGTCTTGCCCAAGACGGCTTCTGCTATGTCCGCGGCTACGGCTTCCTCGTCCTTGTCGCACTCGCCCAAATTCCCGGCTACGCCCTTGCCGCCTGGGGCGTCGAAGCGATCGGGCGCAAGCCCACCCTGATTGGTTTCCTCTTTCTCAGCGCCGCCGGCTGTGCCCTCTTCCTCGTCGCTGGCGACGGCGCCCTCCTTGGCGCTGCCATCCTCCTTATGAGCTTTGCGCTCCTCGGTACTTGGGGCGCGCTTTATGCCTTCACACCCGAGCTTTATTCCACCGTCTCGCGCGCCACCGGCATGGGCGCGGCCGGTGCCATGGCCCGTCTCGGCGGCCTCCTCGCCCCCTCCCTCATGGGCCTCGTCTTCGTCCAGAGTTTCAGCCTCGCCATAGCCCTCTTCGCCGCCCTCCTCCTCCTCGGCGCCGTCGCAGCCGCGTTCGTTGACACCGAAACCCGGCAGAAAGCGCTGCATTAGCGGCGCATCGACTTCAGAAACTACGTATTGCCACTTAGAAATTTTTGTCGCTCACTGTATAGCGAGGGGCACGACTAGATATAGACAATAAAACGAAGGCATAAAACCACCTCTCGCGTCGTGCGTGCTGTTGAGCGAGGGGTTCAGTATGCGTTCAAACAAAGTCGCCTTGATCACCGGCATTACCGGTCAGGATGGCTCATATCTCGCTGAATTTCTGCTCGATAAGGGCTATCGCGTTCACGGCATCAAGCGGCGCTCGTCGCAGTTCAATACCCAGCGCATCGACCATATCTATCGCGACCAGCACAGCCAGGCCGATGGCCTCACCCTCCATCATGGCGACCTCTCAGACACGCTCAGCCTCACGCGCATCATCCGCGATGTCGAGCCCGACGAGATCTACAATCTCGGCGCCCAGTCTCACGTCAAAGTCTCCTTCGAAGCACCCGAATACACGTCCGACATAGACGGCCTCGGCACGTTGCGGCTCCTTGAATCCATCCGCGGTCTCGGCCTCGAAAAGAAG
>CAJYKO010000205.1 GCA_913775215.1 uncultured Devosia sp.
TCAAAGAGCAGCGCGTTGTCGTCTGGCAGGAAAGGATTGAAGGCCGGATCGGCAACAGGCTCGAGCTCGTTGCCCCTCGCAGGCGTCACCTGGGCATTGTCCCGGGCCAGTTGCGCGATACCCTTCAAGCGCTCGGAATAATGGACCGTTGGATCGCTCTTGGCGGCGCCGGGCTTGTAGCCATCGTAGATTGCCTGAACGAGGGCCTTGGGATCAGAATAGGTCTCGTCGGCCATGGCCGGCGCCATGGGCGCGAGAATGATCAGCAGAGAGAGAATCGCGTTGCGCATCGTGCCCTCGATTGGTGAACAAGGACACGATTGCTGGGCGCTAGCGGCCGAAATACGGCCGGAGGATTAAATCTTGGAAAGTCGGCTCACTCTTGTGCGGCGGCAAAGATTTCGGTGAGGCGATAGGCGAATTCCCCATTCTGGCCTTCGAGATCGTCGATCACCCAGCCACCGTTTTCGTTGACGAGATTATAGGTGATTTCGACCGGCTCGTCGAAATTGGTGAAGGTGACCACGACGGTCGCCGTGTCGCCCTCGATAGCTGGCTCGCCGATTTCAAGATCGGCGATCCGATAGTCCTGGCCGTCGATATAGGGGTCGAAATCGAGCGCGCCCATCTCGCCTGCCGGGGTGTTTTCGGCGTCGGCCTCGTAAAGCGCATTGAGCGCTGCTGAGCGGAAGCTCTCTTCGTTTTCCGGGAAATCGTCAGTGAGATAAGGGGCATAGAAGGCTTCGAGCAGCGCCTGAGGCGTGTCGAAGGGCTGGGCCGCAGCCGGCGCGACAAGCGCGAGGAAAAGGCCGGAAAGAGCAAGGAGGCGACGCATGGGAAAAACTCCTGGAGCCGATCAGCCGGCCGCTTGTGTCAATTAAACCAGAGCGCGAACATCGGCCAGTCGTCGCCGAAGACACGGTTAGCTTCTGCGAAAACCTCAGCATCGGCGATCGGCCCTTCCTTGAGGTAGGGAACCGCGCCCTGCCCGGTCAGCAAGAGGACGAGGTCGGTTTCCTTGGCCGTATTGAAATAGGCGGCCAGGTCAAAGCCCTGCTTGAAGCGCCAATGGGGCAGCAGCAATTCGCCGGCAAGGACTTTGTCAACGCCATCGAGCGTGTCGCGCCATGTATCGACCATTTCCTGGGTCACTGTCAGGTCGGGAATGATCGAAGTCTGGCTGGGGGACGGCAGAAGCTCGCGGTTGTCGTCTGTTTCAGCAAGGATCGCATCCCAGTTCTTGCGCGAGAGCGCAGGGATAGACTTCAGGCGATCGAGCACACCGGCCAGCCGTTCGCTATCGGCGACCGGAAAGCGCAATGTGTGGATGGCCGCGACCATATCGGCAATGCCGGCATCGCTATTGCCATCGAGGAAAAGCACGCCGCCCGTCATGTAATCCTGCATGGGTAGGCCCGCTTCGGGAAAGAAGCGATGGAAATAGGCATTGTAGAATTCGGTGAAGTCGTGGGCGAGGAGCCAATCGACGGGAGAGGCCGTGACCTGGGTGTAACCGGCGAGCCAGAAAGCGTCGGCGCGGTCGAAACCGACCGAGGTATCGGGCGCGACGCTGCCGGACTTGTCCTTGGACTTGTGGCCATCCTCGACTGCAGGCATGGCGCCCATGGCGAAGGCTTCGAGCGCTGGGCCTGAGAGGGTTTCGCTCTCGCCGACTGTACCATCGCCATCGATGTCGAAACGGAGGCGCAGCGGATCAAGGAGGATGACGTAATCCTCGCCTTCGCCCGCCTTTTCGAAGTGGCTTCGGGCCGTATCGAGCGAGGCGACGGTGGCGTCGAGATAGGAGCGGAACTGATCGTAGGTCAGGGGCTCGGGATCGGGATTGGCCGGGGTCGGCTGGCCAGGTGCATCAAGGCCCAGACCAAAGATCAGCGCGGCAGGCGTATTGCCAGGGGCGACGCCGCCATGGCGATACATGGCCTGCGAAAGCGATTCATAGGCAAAGACCAATTCGCCAAGACCGGCGCCGAAGCAGGCTTCGCTATTGCCAGCTTCGCAGGTCGCCGCAAAATCCTGGCGGGACGCGGAGAGTTGGCCGTCATAGGCGGCGGAGACGATGGCATCGCCGGTTTCGCTGGCGAAGGCTGGGGCCGATAGCAGGCTCAGTCCCAAGGCGATCCATGTCTTTCTCATCGTCTCTCCAAACCTATTTTCCGACGCGCGCGAACCACTCGTCTTCGGTGATGACTTCGACGCCGTGTTCCTGCGCCGTCTTCAGCTTCGAGCCAGCGCCGGGGCCCGCAACCAGGATATCAGTCTTGGCCGAGACCGAGCCGGCGACCTTGGCACCAAGCCGTTCGGCCATAGCCTTGGCCTCGGATCGTGACATTTTTTCGAGCGTGCCAGTGAAGACAACGGTTTTTCCTGCGATCTGGCTATCGGCGGAAATCGTGACGACATAGGGCTTTGGGTGCACTTGCGCGAGAAGCGCATCGAGCACATCATCATTGCGCTCATTGCCGAAAAAGCCGGACAGCGCCTCGATGACCGTGCCGCCGATTCCGTCGACGGAGGGGAAAACAGTGGTCGGGTCTTCGGCGGTAGCCGTTTCCTTGCCGACGCGGATCAGCTCATCCATCGTGCCGAAGGTGCGGGCAAGGACGGCGGCCGTGGTCTCGCCGATATGGCGGATGCCGAGGGCAAAGATGAAGCGATCGAGCTCGGGTTCGCGCCGGGCGTCGATAGCGGCGAAGAGCTTGTCGAGGCCTTCATAATTGCGATCCTCGACGCCGCGGACATTTTTGCGCGTCTTGCCGGAGGCAGCCTCGCGGGCGCGCGCCTGCTCCTCGCGGCGTTCGGCGAGGGCGCGCTGCACTTCGGCGCGGCGATCTTTGAGCGTAAAAATATCGGCGGCGGTGCGGACAAGACCGGAATTGAAAAAGAGGTCGATGTTTTCAGCGCCAAGGCCCTCGATATCGAGCGCGCCGCGCGACACGAAATGGCGAAGGCCTTCGACGGCCTGGGCGGGACAGATCAATTCGCCTGTGCAGCGGCGGCGCGAATCTTCCTTGCCGGTCTTTTCGTTGATCTCGCGCGTTGCCGGAGAGCCGCAGACCGGGCAGGTATGCGGCATTTCGTAAGCCACAGCGTCGGACGGGCGCTTTTCGATCAGGACATCGACGATCTGCGGGATGACGTCGCCGGCGCGCTGGATGACCACGCTATCGCCGACGCGGATATCCTTGCCCTCGCGGATCGGCGCGCCAGCACTGTCACGGCCGGCGATGTAGTCCTCGTTGTGCAGCGTAACGTTGACCACGGTGACGCCGCCGACGCTGACCGGATCGAGACGGGCGACGGGCGCGAGCGTGCCGGTGCGGCCGACCTGGATGTCGATGCCGCGAATGACGGTGGTGGCGCGCTCGGCCGGGAATTTGTGGGCGATGGCCCAACGCGGCTCGCCGGTGACATAGCCCCAGCGCTTCTGCAGATCGATGCGGTCGACCTTATAGACCACGCCGTCGATATCATAGCCAAGCGACGAGCGCTGCGCTTCGATGGCCTTGTATTGAGCGATCAGTTGCTCGGCCGAAGTCGCGCGCACCATCAGCGGGCTGACCTTAAAGCCCCACGCCTTGAACTTTTCGACCGCGTCAAATTGCGTTTCGGCCGGCTCGGTGCTGGCAAAACCCCAGGCATAGGCAAAGAAT
>CAJYKO010000206.1 GCA_913775215.1 uncultured Devosia sp.
GTGCTCTGGAACGTCCCAGTCTTGTCGATGAGGAAGGTCAGCGCCGTGTGATTGACGAGGTAGAACTCGCTCTCGACATCACCCGCTTTTTCCGAAAAGACCCCAAATGCCGCCTTGACCTGATCGGTCGCCGCCTGGTCTCCCACGAGCCCGATGATCGAGGGATCGAACCCCTCCACATAGGATTTGACCGCCTCGAGCGTATCGCGCTCGGGATCGACCGTGACGAAAACGATCCGCAACTGCTCCGGCGTCAGGCCCAGTTGCGCGCGCCAGGCTGTGGTTTCTGCCAAAGTCGTTGGGCACACATCGGGGCAAAACGTATAACCGAAAAAGAGGAGCGTCGGCGTGCCGACGAGGTCCTTTTCGGTAAACGTGCCGCCCTGCGTCGAATTGAGCGCAAAGCTCTGCCCACTGATCCCGAGCGGCCGCTGCGGCGGCTTATAGATATAAAGCCAGGTGGCCCCCAGCGCCGCTACGGCCACCAGCGCCCAAAGCACGATTCGCACATTGCGCAGGGTTTTGTTCGTCGTCATTCTTTGGGCCTTTACCCCCACCCGACCTCCCCCTGGTAGGGGGAGGAGCAAAGACGGTGGTTTTGAAATCATCCAGCCCGACACACCGAACAGCCCCTCCCTCTCAGGGAAGGCTGCGTGGGGGTGGTTGCAAAAAAATTAGTTCGCGTCGAGCGGCTCAGTGCCCACGGCCTTGCCTTCGCGGCTCAGTGTAATCTTTTCGATCCGCGCTTCCGCCGTCTTGAGCAGCATTTCGCAATGCGCCTTCAGCGCTTCGCCGCGCTCATAGATGGCGATGGATTCGGCCAGTGGCGCGCGACCGCTTTCGAGCTTCTGCACGATCTGTTCGAGCTGCTCCAAAGCCGCTTCGAAGCTCAGGGCTTTGACGTCATCCGCGTTCATTTCGGCCATGGTGCATCCTACTCGTTAAATCGTCCCGCCGTGCCGCCCATCAGCATGGCGACGTGCTGGCGCACGCCTCCGGCAAGGCCCGTGAGGTCATAGCCACCTTCGAGCAGCGACACAATCCGATTGGCGCAGCGCCTTTCGGCCACATCCATCAACTTCCCCGTGATCCAGGCATAGTCCCCGTCGTCCCATTCGAGCTGGGCGAGCGGATCAAGCGCATGGGCGTCAAAGCCTGCAGAGATCAGGATCAGGTCCGGCGCGAAATTATAGAGCGCGGGCAGGATCACCTGATTATAGGCCTCGCGCATGGCGAGCCCATCGGTCTCGGGCTTGAGCGCGGCATTGACCACATTGCCGACCCCGCGCTCGCTCGGATGCCCCGTACCGGGAAAGAGCGGCATCTGATGGCTCGAGGCATAGAATACGGTCTTGTCGGTCTCGAAAATATCCTGCGTGCCATTGCCGTGATGCACGTCGAAGTCGATGATCGCGACGCGCTCCGCACCGTATTTCCGCTGTGCCTCGCGCGCCACGATGGCGACGGTATTGATCAGGCAAAAGCCCATGGGTCGATCGATTTCGGCATGATGCCCCGGCGGGCGAATTGCGCAAAAGCCATTATCGACTTCGCCCAGCAGCACAGCATCGAGCGCTGCCAGCGCCCCGCCCAGCCCGGTCGCCGCCGCCGAAAGCGACTTGGCGGAGATGAACGTATCGCTATCGAGTTGTCCCATGCCTTCGGCCGGCCGCGCCGCGCGGAGCTGGGCCATATAGTGCTCGTCATGGACGAGTTCGGCCAATGTTATGTCGCCATAGGGTGCATCGCGGCGCACCAGCGGCGCAAAATGCTCATGCGCCAGCGCCTCGTTGACCGCCGCGATGCGCTCGGCCCGCTCGGGATGACCATGCGGGGTCTGATGGTCGGCAAAATTGGGCTGGCTAACGAGAAGCGTTGTCACTTGTGGCCTTGGGACGGGGTTTCGACAAGGGCATAGCACTTTTCCGATCCGAATGCGCGCGGCTTGACGCGGGTCTTGTCGCTTGCCAAACACCGGCCATGAGCATCGTTCCTGATGAAGAAGCCATTGCCAAAGCCGCCGCGCGCCTGCGCGAGGGCGGACTTGTCGCCTTCCCCACCGAGACCGTCTATGGGCTCGGCGCCGATGCGACCAATGCCGATGCGGTGCTCTCCATCTACGAAACCAAGGGCCGCCCGCGCTTTAATCCATTGATCGCCCATGTGGCTGATCTCAAGATGGCGGAAACGCTCGCGGTGTTTTCGCCGCTCGCGCGGCAATTGGCGGAAAAGTTCTGGCCCGGCCCGCTCAGCATCGTGCTGCCCCTTCGTCCAGGCCATGGGCTGTCGGATGTGGCGACGGCTGGCCTCGATACGGTGGCGCTGCGCATGCCGGATCATCCGACTGCGCTGGCCTTGATCCGCGCGACGGGACGCCCGCTCTCCGCGCCCTCGGCAAACCCCTCGGGAAAACTGTCGCCCACCACGGCGGAACAAGTTATGCGCGGCTTCGCTGGCAAGGTGCCGGTACTCGATGGCGGGCCGTGTACGTCTGGAGTGGAATCAACCATCGTCGCGGTCGATGGCGATACCATCGTGCAGCTGCGTGCGGGCGCATTGGCGCGCAGGGACATCGAAGAGGCTTTCGGACTGAAAGTCAGGCTCGCCGAAAAGGGTGCAAAAATCTCCGCCCCCGGCATGCTGCTTAGCCACTATGCCCCAAATGCCCATATGCGCCTCAACGCAGCGCCTCAGCCCGGCGAAGCATTTTTGGCCTTCGGTGGTACGCCCAATTTTACTGGCGAAATGCGAAACCTCTCTCCCTCTTCCGACCTCCATGAAGCCGCCCGCAATCTCTTTTCGATGCTGCATGAGTTGGACGCCACCGGCGCAAAGATGATCGCTGTCGCGCCGATCCCCGACGAGGGGCTGGGCGAGGCGATCAACGACCGGTTGCAAAGAGCTGCAGCCCCGCGGGAATAGGACCCCGAATCTCTTCCTTCTAGGGAGGGAATGATAGCTCGGGCAGCGGCCGCAACAGGCAGCATTGAAGTTGACACGAAGCCCGGCCCCGCTATGGTCCGCGCCAGTCTATCCGAGGAATTGCCAATGTCGCACGCTCAGCTTTCCAGCATCATCGAGACCGCCTTCGAAAACCGGGCCGAGATCAATTTCTCGACCAAGGGCGAAGTGCGCGATGCCGTGGAAACGGCGCTCAAACTGCTCGATAGCGGCGAAGCGCGCGTGGCCGAAAAGGTCGGCGGCGACTGGCAGGTTAATCAGTGGCTGAAAAAGGCCGTGCTGCTCTCCTTCCGCCTCAATGACAATGTGCTCATCGAAGGCGCGCCGGGCGGGGCCAATTGGTTCGACAAGGTGCCAAGCAAATTCGTTGGCTGGGGCGAGAACCAGTATCGCGCTGCCGGTTTCCGCACCGTGCCGGGCGCCGTCGTGCGTCAGTCGGCCTTTATCGGCAAGGGCGTCATCCTGATGCCGAGTTTTGTGAATCTCGGCGCCTATGTCGATGAGGGCACGATGGTCGACACCTGGGCCACGGTCGGCTCCTGCGCGCAGATCGGCAAGAATGTGCACCTCTCGGGCGGCGTCGGCATCGGTGGCGTGCTCGAGCCATTGCAGGCCAATCCGACCATCATCGAGGACAATTGCTTTATCGGCGCGCGCTCCGAAGTCGTCGAAGGCGTCATCGTCGGCGAAGGGTCGGTAATTTCCATGGGTGTCTTCATCGGCGCTTCGACCAAGATCATCAACCGCGCGACTGGCGAAGTGCATATGGGCAAGGTGCCGCCCTATTCTGTCGTCGTCTCCGGCTCGCTTCCCGGCAAGCCCCTGCCCGATGGCACGCCCGGCCCGAGCCTTTATTGCGCTGTGATCGTCAAGACCGTCGACGCGCAGACGCGCTCGAAGACGGGAATCAACGAACTGCTGCGCGACTGAAGATGACCATCGACCCGCAAAACCTGCTCGAGCGCCTGATTGCCTGCCCTTCGGTAACGCCGGAGGCGGCGGGGGCGCTGGAGCTTTTGGGGCGGGAGCTGGAGGCGATCGGCTTTGCGGTGACGCATTTGCGCTTTGAGGGCGATGGGTCTCATCCCGTCGACAATCTCTTTGCGACGCGGGGGACCGGCGGGCGGAAACTTCTCTTTGCCGGGCATACCGATGTGGTGCCGCCCGGCGATGTCGCACAGTGGACGAGCGATCCCTTCGTGCCGCGCGTGGCGGATGGAAAGCTGTTCGGGCGCGGCGCGGCGGATATGAAATCGGGCGTCGCGGCTTTTGTCGCGGCCTGTTCTTCTATCCCGGCCGATGCCGGCACGATCCAGCTAGCCATCACCAATGACGAAGAAGCCGACGCCATCAACGGCACCGAAAAGCTGGTGCGCTGGATGGCGGACAATGGGCATCAGTTCGATTTTGCGCTGGTGGGCGAGCCGAGTTCAGCCGAGACGCTCGGCGACAGTATCAAGATCGGCCGGCGCGGCTCGTTTTCGGGTGTCGTGACGGTCAAAGGCGTGCAGGGGCATGTCGCTTACCCACACAAGGCCAATAATCCCCTGCCAGTACTTGCGGCAATCCTGACAGCGCTGAGCACGACCAAGCTCGATGACGGCACCGAGCATTTTCCGGCCAGCAATCTCGAAGTGACGACGGTCGATGTCGGCAATCCGACCGGCAATGTCATTCCTGGGGCCGGTACGCTCAAATTCAACATCCGCTACAATGACACCTGGACGCCGGACACGCTGGCCGACTGGGTGAAGGCGCGGATCGCCTCGGTCGATGCCAGGGGTACGGGCGTCGAGTTCGCCATTGCCGGCGTTCCCTCGCGCGCGTTCCTCTCGCCGCTGAGCGAGGATATCGACACGCTGTCCGACGCCATCGAGGATGTGACCGGACGCCGGCCTGAATATTCGACTGGCGGCGGCACTTCGGATGCCCGCTTCATCGCCCAATATGGTCCGGTGGTGGAATGTGGCCTTGTCGGGCCATCCATGCACAAGGCGGACGAGCATATTACCATCACTGATCTTGTCGGGCTGACGGCGATCTATGAGACCTTCATGGCCCGCTTCTTCGCGACGGAAACACCATGAAGATCTGGGCCGCGCTGAGCGAGGCTTTCAAAGGCTGGGTGGCCATCGTTCGCGGCGATGCAGATTGGGCGCGGCATTTTACGATTTCGGCGGCTGGGCTGGCGACGGCGCTGATCCTCTTTCTCTTTTTCGCGCTGCTCTCGGTTGCCCTGGCGACGGCCGATGTCGGCATTCCGAATTTTTTCGGATTGATCATCGCCCTGCTCGTCCAGAGCCTGTCGATTCTGGCACTTTATCTCGGCATCCTGATCACGCGGAAAATCATGCCGGGCGAGATCAGCCTGATGCGGCTCATGGTCCCAGGGGTCTATGCGCTGATTGCCTATCTGATCGCAGGGACCATCCTGTCGCTGATTGCAGGGCCAGTACTGATTTTGCTCTGGATTGGGCTGGCCTTCCTGCTCTTTTCCCTGGGGCGGCAGGCGGGGGGCTGGACCATCGGCGTGGCAGCCGCCTTTGCAGTTTTGACCATGGTTCTGCTTGTCGGCATGCCCGTGACGCTCTACATGGCTCTTGGCCCCGTGGCCGCGCCCACCCCTTGAGACGAGACCCACGCTTTTGGCCCAGTCCAATTCCGCCTTTTTCGACGAAGCCGCCAATGCCATTCGGGGCTGTGTCGCCCTTGTCATGGGCAAGCGCGATTCATCGAGCTATTTCGATTTTTCCCAGCGCGGCCTCGTCGGCAGCCTGATTGCTGTTCTGGCCGCGATGATCCTGGCGGGGTTCGGCCCGCTGCTGCTCGGCGCGCCGATGCCATCGGGTGCGGCGACGCAATCGATCGTCGTCAACGGCGTCCTGTTTGTGGCCCAGGCGCTGACGGCCTATGCTGCGCTGCGGCAGATGGGCCGGCAGGATGGGTTCATCCCCTATCTCGTTGCCAGCAATTGGGTGACGCTGGTATCGGCGATCCTGCTTCTGATAGCGACGATTTTTGGCCCCATTGGCGTCATCGTGCTGCTTGGTACCGCGGTCGTCGCCATCCTGACCTTCGTCAATATCGGCCGGTTCATCGTGACGCTGGCGCCGCTGCAGATCGGGCTTTTGTTCCTATCGCAGGCGGTTGGCGTATTTTTGGCCCTCGGGCTTGTGACCCTGATGCTGCCCGCGCCGCCGATGCCCTGACGGGTATCGACGTTGCGCTTGTCCTTTTCCTGAAACCGGCGACCACTTTCAGGGGACATGCGCTAAGGGTAATCGACTCTCACAAAATAGAGCCCAGCCGATGGCGCCATGGCGCCGCAGCGGCTGCGGTCGGTTGCGTCGAGCGCTGACCGGAAATCATCCGGGCTCCATTTGCCTTCACCCACGAGCTTGAGCGACCCGACCATCGAGCGCACTTGATGGTGAAGGAAGCTGCGCGCGCTGGCGGTGACGATCACATGGTCGAGCTCGCGGCGCACGGCGAAATGGTCGAGCGTGCGGATGGGCGAATTGGCTTGGCACTCGGATGAGCGAAACGTCGTGAAATCGTGCCGGCCGAGGATTTTTTGCGCCGCTTCATGCATGGCGTCGGCATCGAGCGGCATGGGCACATGCCAGACCTGATGGCGCTCGAGCGCGGCCGGTGCCCGACGATTGAGGATGCGATATTCGTAGTGCCGCGCGAGGGCTGAGAAGCGGGCCTCGAAGGTGTCCGGGGCGGCTACGCAGGTGATGACCGAGGCGGGATGCGGACGCAGGTGATAGTTGAGCGCCTCACGCACACGAAACGGGTCGCGGTCGGTCGAGAGGTCGAAATGAACCACCTGGCCCAAGGCATGGACGCCGGCATCGGTGCGGCCGGAGGCTTGCGTCGTGACCGTTTCGCCCGAGAAGCGGAAAATGGCTTCTTCGAGGGCTTGCTGCACACTCATCCGATCGGCCTGACGCTGCCAGCCGCAGAAGGGGGTTCCGTCGTATTCGAGGGTGAGCTTATAGCGGGGCAAGTTTACCCCCACCTAGCCTCCCCCTGAGAGGTGAAGGGATCACATTGAGTGTTGGGCAAACTATCAGCGCGAACGCCGCTACGCCCCTCCCCCTCTCAGGGGGAGGTTGGGTGGGGGTAAGCCCGATCAAACCACGCGCTCCGGCAAGACCCCTGCCCCGCGCAAGAACGTCGCTGCGTCCATGGCGCCCTTGCCTTCGCGCTGCACCTGGGTGAGGCGCACGGCGCCACTGCCGCAGGCAATGGTGAGATCGGGGCCGATCAACGTACCCGGAACAGCGCTACCGGAAGCGAGCGTCGAGCGCAGGGCTTTTACCCTCGTCGGCTTTCCCGCCAATTCGAGTTCGAACCAAGCGCCGGGGAAGGGCGAGAGGCCGCGAATGGTGTTGTGCACCTCTTCGGCTGGCTTTGAAAAATCGAGCTTGGCCTCAGCCTTTTCGATTTTTGCCGCATAGGTCACGCCCGCTTCGGGCTGGGGCGTGAAATCGAGGCTGCCGCGTTCGAGGGCCGCAAGGGCGCGGCCCATGAGATCGGCGCCGAGACGCATCATCTGGTCGTGGAGTTCGCCCGCCGTCATGTCGGGGCCGATGGGGATGATTTCGGTCGGGCCCATGGCGCCGGTGTCGAGACCTTCATCCATGTTCATGACGACAATGCCGGTCTGCTTGTCGCCCGCCATAATGGCGCGCTGCATGGGCGCGGCGCCGCGCCAGCGGGGCAGCAGCGAGCCATGGAGGTTGAGACAGCCTTCTGCAGGCGCATCGAGAATGGGCTTGGGCAGGATCAGGCCATAGGCGACGACGACCGCGACATCGGCACCAAGCGAGGCGAACTGGGCCTGCTCGGCTTCATTGCGGAGGCTCTTGGGCGTAAAAACCGGAATGCCGAAGTTTTCGGCCGCTTCATGCACCGGGCTCTTGCGCTCGGCCTGGCCGCGGCCGGCCGGCTTTGGCGCGCGGGTGTAGACGGCCAGTACTTCGTGGCCGGCTGAGACGATCTCGGTTAGCGTCGGCACGGAAAATTCGGGCGTGCCCATGAAGACGACGCGCATTGTTTGGCCTTTCTATTCCTCTCCCCCTCGGGGAGAGGGTGGATCGTCCAAGGGGCTCACCGAATTCGCTATGCGAATTCGGTTGGGGTGAGGGGGGTAACGTCCACTCACGCTGAAGCATCCCCCTCATCCGGCGCGACGCGCCACCTTCTCCCAGAGGGGGAGAAGAATAGGATAGATTACCGCGCGGCGAGCTTCGCTTGCTTATCGAACTTCTTGATCACACGGTCACGCTTCAAGCGGCTGAGGTAGTCGATATAGAGCACGCCATCGAGGTGATCGAGTTCGTGCTGGATGCAGACGGCGAGCTTGCCATCGGCGTCTTTCGTGACTTCCTTGCCGTCGAGATCGGTATATTTCACCGTCACGGTCGATGGCCGCTCGACTTCATAGTAGAGTTCGGGGATCGACAGGCACCCTTCTTCGGTCACCTGAATTTCGTCGCCGAACTGGGTGATCTCGGGATTGATCATGACGAGCGGCTGAGGGGTTTCCTTTTCGCCCGCCAGATCCATGACGACGATCCGCTTCATCACCCCGATCTGGGGCGCGGCAAGGCCG
>CAJYKO010000207.1 GCA_913775215.1 uncultured Devosia sp.
GTCGGCATCCTGGTGCCAGACCACTGCCGGCTCGGCGCCTCCGATCTTGGTCAGCGCGGCGATCATGTCGCGGTCGCGGTTGAGCCCGGGGAAGACGAGAACGGCAGCTTTCATCAGGTCACCTGAAGGTCTGGGGTGCAGCGGCGGAATAGGCTTTCTCCGCGACGTTGTCCACCATGGTTTGATCCCCGCCGTAAACCCTGATCAATAATTGTTTGCCATCGCTCCACAACTGATAGGTTGTCGAGAAGTCACCGGTGGCAATTTTGGCGTTTGTCTTGAACCCAACCGCGGATCCAGCCTCAATTTTTTCGGTGCCGAAATAGTCAGCCTCTCCGCCGATAGACTGAGCATTGGCCTTTCCGAGCTCAGTATATTTTTCCGTCGTGGTTTCGCCAGAACGGACGCGGCCGCCGGTGCCGTCATCGTTCAACACCTTGACCTCGAGCATGATCATGCCGCCCTCACAGCCGCCACACATGCCGATATAGGCGCCTTCGCGAACACCGGCGATCCAATCGGGTGGCGCCACGCCATCGATCGCCAGCGTCTCGAATGTGGGATTTAGGAATTCGGCATGGGCCGCCACCGGCGCGAAGAGCACGGGGAGGGCGGCGAGGCAGGCAAGGAGAGAACGCATCGGCAGGGCTCCATCTTGGGTGCCCCGCCGACCTAGCGAAAGGATTTGGCTACTTCGTGACCTATTCGGCCGGTACAGCCTGCGGATCTGGCGTCGCCGGCTTGCCGGTTCCAGGCAAATGTGCCCAGGAAGGACGCTCAAAGAGGAATCTGCCGAAGCCAGTTTTCTCAGTAAGCCACCAGAGAATGAGCGGCGAACCGATAGCAATGGTCATGATGATAAGGCTCACCAGATTCGGTTCTTCGATACCGAGTGCGAGGAGAATAGTGCGGGCAATGCCCATGGGCAGCACGAAGGCCACATAAACTACCAGCGACTTGCCACCCATCCACCGCAGCCAGTTCATCCATGGCAGTTTGACCAGCAATGCGGAGACTATGCAGATGGCAATGGCACCAGCTATGGCCGCCAGCAGGTGAACGCCCGGCAGGGCGCCCCAACCCATCTGGATATGAACCGGATCGAGCCTGAAGCCGGGCGTAAAGACCAGCACGGCGTTGATCACGGCCCAGGCAGCCAGGACACCGAGCGCTGCGCCGACGTTTTGTCCCGCCCAATCTGCAAGGCGGAAGATTGCTGGTGCAAAGACATAGCCGGCATAGAAATAGACGAAATAGGCGCAGAACTGATCGATGAGATAGCTGCCGGTATGCACCGAGGCCATTTGCAGCACAGCGCCAACGGCCAGCACCAACCAATGCGGTAGCTTGGCCTGATGCACGAGCTTACTAACCAGCCCAAAGACGGCCAGCATGTAGATGAACCACAATACGCCATAGGGCTCGATCACCGCCCAGGCGAGATAGCTCAGTGCGCCACCCGGATCGCGGCCGACCAGCGCCATCTTGAAGATGATGTGGATGATCGCCCAGAGGACATAGAAATAGAGATAGTGGACCACGCGGCGATCGGCATAGGCGCGCCATGGGCGGTCGATCACCTGGCTCAGAAACAGGCCCGAAATCAGGAAGAATTCCGGCATGCGGAAGGGCATGGCGAATGCGATCGTCCAGTGAAGGAAGCCAGTTTGACCCGTGTCCTCCCCGACGCTCGACGCGCAATACATGATGACGACAAGAAAGATGGACAGGCCCTTGGCCATATCCACCCAGTCGAGCCTTTGCCTACTCAAGCCCATAACCGCGTTCCCCGCATGATGACGGAACGCACATTAGCGCCAACCCATAGACCAGCCGGTTAAACCGATCGGTCGGGTTGGAAGCATTTGCTGGCTTGGTAATTAATGCCCTAAAGCCGATCAGACCGGCACAGGCACCGAGGCATAGGCTGCAAAAAGCAGGCCGATGGAGGCGAAGAACAAGACCGAAAGGGCAATTTGGGTTTTACGCATGATGGTACTGTCCTGCGCCAAATGGGGCGCGCCAGTTGTTATCGCAATTAAGCGTTAATTAGAGATTTCGATCTGGTAGTTTTCGATCACGGTATTGGCGAGGAGCTTCTCGCACATGCCGGTGAGCTGGATGCGGACGGCAGCCTCATCGGTCCCGTCGAGGACAAGATCGAAAACCTTGCCCTGGCGGACGCCGGAGACGCCGCCAAAGCCAAGGGAAGCCAGGGAGCCTTCGATGGCTTGCCCCTGCGGATCGAGAACGCCATTCTTGAGCGTGACGGTGACGCGCGCTTTCATGTGCTCTTCCCGAAATTACTGCACGAGGCGCGGACCGGTGGTCAGCGCATTGTCGTTTTCAACCAGGATACCGAGACGCTGGGCCACTTCGCGATAGCTCTCGACGAGACCGCCGAGGTTTTCGCGGAAGCGGTCCTTGTCGAGCTTGTTGCGGGTCTTGATGTCCCAGAGGCGGCAATTGTCCGGGCTGATTTCATCAGCCAGCACAATGCGCATGAGATCGCCTTCATAAAGGCGGCCACATTCAATCTTGAAGTCGACGAGCTGAATGCCGACACCCATGAAAAGGCCGGTCAGGAAGTCGTTGACGCGGATCGCAAGGCTCATGATGTCGTCGAGCTCGGCAGGGGTGGCCCAACCGAAAGCGGTAATGTGCTCTTCGGAGACCATGGGGTCACCGAGCGCATCGTCCTTGTAACAGAATTCGATGATCGAGCGCGGCAACTGCGTGCCAGGCTCGAGGCCGAGGCGCTTGACCAGCGAACCGGCGGCAAAATTGCGCACGATGATCTCGAGCGGGATGATCTCGACTTCCTTGATCAACTGCTCGCGCATGTTGATGCGGCGCAGGAAGTGTGTCGGGATGCCCATGGCATTGAGCTTGGTGAACACGAATTCCGAGATTCGGTTGTTCAACACGCCTTTGCCGTCGATCACTTCATGCCGCGCGCCGTTTCCGGCCGTAGCATCGTCCTTGAAATACTGGACCAGAGTGCCTGGCTCGGGACCTTCGAAAAGGATCTTTGCCTTGCCCTCATAGATTTTGCGTCGACGATTCATGGGGTTTCCGCTGCCGTGAAAAAGCGCACCGTTTAGGCGCGCTTCATGCGCTAGAACCGAACAAAATTGCAAGCGGTTTCACGCCAGCAGTCTTCAAGCAGGCCCCGACTGTTGCCTTCGTCACACAAGGTCGCAGGCAAGTACTTGCCGTTGATTTGCATGTGCCGACAGCCTATGTCGGTCTGGATAGGCCGGATTTCCGGCGGGTTAGCCAAATGGGAGAGATTATGAGCGCATTCGACGAGCGTCAGAAGGGCCAGGAAGCCAAGTTTGCCTTTGATTCTGAAAAGAAGTTCAAGGCTGAAGCCCGCCGCAATAAGCTGCTCGGCATTTGGGCTGCCGAACTGATGAGCCTCACCGGCGACGACGCCAAGGCTTACGCTGCCGAAGTTGTTGCTGCCGATTTCGAGGAAGCCGGGGACGAGGATGTCTTCCGGAAGGTATCTGGCGATCTCAAGGCCAAGGGCATTTCCGTTGGCGACGACGTGATTCGTCAGAAGATGTCGACGCTGGTCGCCGTAGCCAATGAGCAGATCGCATCGGAAGGCTGATCGCCAAACCGAAAAGAGAAGGAGCCGGCCGCTTGCCGGCTCCTTTGGCTAGACTAGCCGATCGTTACTTTGGTCGCCTCATAAGCGCGGCCATTCATTTTCCAGTGCACGGTCACCTTTTCACCTGCCCTGAGGCCGGGGTCCTTGAAAGTGGTGGGCAACTTGTAGGTCTTCCCGTCCGCCAGGGTCAGCGTATGTGCCTTGAGGTCGATCGACTTCACGGTGCTCGAAGTCGACTGCTCAGCCTGTGTCGAGACGGCTGGCTTGGCAGCCGGAGCCATTGCCGTGGCGGCAAATGCGCCGCCGGCTGGTGCTGCGACGAGCAGAGCGACAAAGAGCGGGGCAATATATTTGCGCATGATGGTCTCCATGAGACTGGCCGATGCGCGGCCATAAAAGTCGGCTTTCGGGGGCCGTCGCGTCGCGGGATCCTTCGTGTCCCGCCGGCGGCTCCAAACCGACGAGGACTGGTTTAGGCTCGCCACGACGCCTTCTCAAGTTAAGAAGATTTAATTCTATAACTCCAGATTCAGCCTAAATTTCAGTAAGTTAGGCTAGATTCTGGCAAATCCCGGTCGGTCTGGAGCGTTTCTAAAAATGGCTTGCCGCTCGGTAAAAATGAAAAGGCCGCCCGGGTGCCGGACGGCCTTTGTGCAAGGAAAGATTCGGGAGGATCGCTCCCGTTTTGATTAGCCGACGTCGATCGCGGTCACGTCGTGATTGGAACCGTTCTGCTTGTAGTGCACAGTTACCTTCTCTCCCGATTTGACATCCGGGAACTTGGTATTGAGCGGCAGGAAGTACCAGCTGCCATCGGCAAGTTCGAGAGAACGAGCCGTCAGGTTGATGCTCTTAACGGTGCCATTGATGGATTGGTCTGCCGAGGTTGATGCAGGCGCTGCTGGCTTGGCAGCGGGAGCCATGGCCGTAGCGGCAAATGCGCCGCTTGCCGGAGCGGCAACGAGCAAAGCGAGAAAAAGTGGAGCGACGAGCTTGCGCATTAGATGTCTCCATGAGACTGGCCGATGCGCGGCCATAAGTCGGTTGTCGGGGGTCGTCGCGTCGCAGGTCCTTCGCTCCCGCCGGCGGCTCCAAACCGACGAACA
>CAJYKO010000208.1 GCA_913775215.1 uncultured Devosia sp.
CAAAGGGCCAGCAGCAGGATCGACGCACCGCCGAAGAACTCGGCGCCAATGGTTTTGTGACAAAACCCTATTCCAATGCCGAGGTGGTGGGCGCGGTGCGCAGCCTTCTGGGTGAAGATGCCCGACCGGCATAGGATCGTCGGCGGTATGTTCCTGCTCATGGCAGGCGGGCTGCTGCTGCTCGTGCCGCCGCTGGTGCATGTCTTCAATCATGACATCACGGTCTTTGGTGTCCCGCAGATCGTTTTCTACCTCTTCGGCGTCTGGTTGGCGCTCATCGCCGGCACTGCCTGGCTGACCCACCGCATCCCCGCTGAGGCGCGACAAGAGGGGGCTGAGGGGTAATGCTGTCGGCCGATTTCGTCATTGCGACCGCGATCGGCTATGTCTGCCTGCTCTTCGTCCTCGCCTATCTCGGGGACCGCCGCGCCCGCATTAATAAGCGCTCGTGGCTCCATTCTCCTGCGGTCTACACGCTCTCGATCTCGGTCTATTGCACCAGTTGGACCTTTTACGGTGCCGTAGGAAATGCTGCCCGTAGCGGCTTGGAATTCCTCACGATTTATCTCGGCCCGACCATTGTTTTTGTGGGCTGGTATTTCCTCCTCCGCCGCCTTGTGCGGATCGGTCATCTGTATCGCATTACTTCGGTCGCCGACCTCCTTTCCTCCCGTTTCGGCAAATCGAGCCGGCTCGGCGTGCTGGTCACCTGCATCGCGGTCATTGGCATCGCGCCCTATATCGCGCTGCAGTTGAAGGCGGTCACATCCTCGATCCAGGCGGTCGCAGGCTCCTCCGAATTCGGCCAAGGCAGCCTTCGCGGCATTGATGACGTGGGTCTCGCACTCGGCGTCGCCGCCGGCATGGCGCTCTTCACTATCCTTTTCGGCACCCGCCATGTCGATGCCAAGGAACAACATCATGGCGTCGTCGCCGCCATCGCGTTTGAAGCCGTCGTAAAGCTCGCGGCGCTCGTCGCCGTCGGCATTTTTGTGCTTTATATTGGCGGCGGATTTGAAGGCATTTTCAGCCAGGCTGCAGCGCGAGGCGTCGTGGTCGACACCTCGGCGAGCTTCGACAGTCGCTGGATCACCACTCTGGTCCTCTCCATCGCCGCCATCGTCTGCCTGCCGCGCCAGTTCCAGGTAACCGTCGTCGAGAACTCGAACGAAAATCACCTCCGCGTCGCCAGCTGGGCCTTTCCGGCCTACATGTTCCTGATGAGCATCTTTATCCTGCCCATCGCCATCTATGGGCTGACGGTGATGCCGGCCGATGCCAATCCGGACATGTTCGCGCTGACCCTGCCGCTGGCCGCCGGCCAGAATGGTCTCGCGCTCCTCGCTTTCATCGGCGGGTTCTCCTCGGCAACCTCGATGATCATCCTCGAATCCATTGCGCTCTCGATCATGGTCTCGAACCACATCATCATGCCGCTGGTGCTGCGCTTCAGCCGGCCGCAGTTCGGCGAAGGGCATGGCATGAGCCGCACGCTGCTGGTGGCCCGGCGCTTCTCGATCATGCTGATTCTCTCGCTCGGATTTTTCTATTTTTTCTTCACGCGCGACTCCAACGCGCTGGCGCCGATCGGCCTCATCTCCTTCACCGCCATCGCCCAGTTTTTCCCCGCGCTCCTCGCCGCCCTCTTCTGGCGCGAGGCATCGCTAAAAGCAGTCACGGCCGCCATTCTCGCAGGCTTCGTCACCTGGGCCTGGTGCTGCTTCCTGCCATCGTTCGAATCCGTCTCGCCCGCCGTTTCCCAACTTCTCGCCGAAGGCCCGGCGGGCATTTCGTGGTTGCGGCCTGAGGCCATGTTCGGCCTCGACGGCTGGGACCCGCTGGCCCACGCGGCCTTCTGGAGCCTTTCGGTCAATGTACTGACCCTAACCCTTGGCTCGCTGCTGACGACGCCCTCCGCCCTCGAACGCATCCAGGCCGCCGCCTTCGTCGACGTGTTCAAACGCCCAAGCCTTGCCTTGCGCGGCGTTGCGCCGGGCTCGGCTACCGCAACCGATCTCTACTTTGTCGCCGAACGTGTCCTTGGAGAACGTCGTGCCGCCGCACTCTTTGAAGTCGCGGCGCGCGAACGCGGTGTCGATCCTGTTCTCCTCGAACCGACGCCCGAATTCGTCGGCCGCCTAGAGCGCGAATTGGCCGGCTCGATCGGCGCCGCCTCGGCCCATGTCATGATCTCGAAGGTTGTTGCTGGGGCCGATGTATCGCTCGAAGAGATGATGCAGATGGCCGATGAAACACAGCAGGCCATCGAATATTCCCAGGAGTTGGAACGCACCTCGGCCGAACTTCGCATAACTGCCCAAAAACTCGAAGACGCCAACCAGCAGCTCCGCCAGCTCGACAGCCAGAAGGACGAGTTTTTGAGCCAGGTAAGCCATGAGGTGCGCACGCCTATGACCTCCATCCGCTCCTTCTCGGAAATCCTTCTTGATGGCGATCAGCTCGACGACACCCAGCGTCAACGCTTCGTCTCGACGATCTATCAGGAGAGCCTGCGCCTCACAAAACTGCTCGACGAAATCCTCGATCTTTCGGCCCTCGAACGCGGTGAAAAGAACTGGACGAGCCAGGCCGTCGATGCCGACGCGGTGCTCGACCGTGCCATTTCCGTCTGTGACGCGCTGCTGCG
>CAJYKO010000209.1 GCA_913775215.1 uncultured Devosia sp.
TCGCAGGACCTGCCCGGCACCGTTGGCCTTTCGCCTTTCGTGACCACCCCGCCCCAGATTTTTACCGGCGGCGTCGACCTTGGCGTCGATCGCCGCTTCGGCCATTTCAACGTCGGCATCGCCGGCGGCATCGATCGCGTTAATTACGGCCCGACAAACCGCACCGATACTGGCCTCACCGACAATTCCGAACAGAACTACTGGTCCGGCAACGGCGCACTGCGCCTTGGCTACCAGGTCACGCCGGTTTTGGAACTATTCGGCCAGGGCGAAGTGCAGCGCGACATTTTCGATGTCCAGACTGCCAGCCTTGGTGTCTATCCCAACGCCACCAATCGCAGCCTTCGCGCTGGTGTCGCCGGCAAGTGGAACACCGCCTGGTCCGCGAGTGCCTCCGTCGGCGTCGGCGAACGCGTCTTCGACGAGGCAAGCCTCGGCGCTTTCCGTGCACAGCTTTATGGTTTTGAAGTCAGCTACACCCCGGACCCAACGGTCAAGCTCACCGCCGGACTCGACACGACGCTCTCGCCAGCCGGCGCAGATAATCCAGGCACTGGCCGCATCCAATATGCCGCTTTCGCGCGTGCCCAATACGACGTCAACAGTTGGCTGCGCGTCCGCGCCTCAGCCGATTGGAGCCACTCCGAACTGGTGGGCACCGGCACGACCGATCGTCGCTTTGCCCTCGGCGGCGGCGCGGACTACGTGTTTAACAAGCACACGAGCCTCAACGCCGACTATGGCTATGCCAATAGTGAAAACATCACGAGCGGCAACACCCAGAGCCATCAGGTCAGCCTAGGCGTCACCATTTCGCGCTAAGGCGATATCGCCTTAGAGATGGCTTTCGAGGTCGAGCTTGCGCAACTCTTCGACAAAGCCCGGACGGATGTCGGCGCGGTCGAGCGCAAAGACCACATTGGCCGTCAGGAACCCAAGCTTGGAACCGCAGTCGAAAACCTTGCCGTCATATTTGACACCGGTAAAACGCTGCTGCCCCATCAGGGTCTGCATGGCGTCGGTCAGCTGGATTTCCCCGCCTGCCCCGCGCGGCTGTTCGGCGAGGAGCGCAAAGATTTCCGGCTGCAGGATATATCGGCCAGAAATGAAGAGATTGGACGGCGCGTCCTCGCGCTTGGGCTTTTCAACCATGCCATTGATGGCAAAGCCCTTGTCCGTGCCTTCGCCGCGCACGACGACGCCATAGGAGGACACATCTTCCCAGGCGCATTCCTCAACGCCGATGATATTGCCGGCGCTTTCTTCATAGGCATCCATCATCTGCTTGAGAACGCCCGGCTTGGAGCGGAAGATCATGTCCGGCAGCAACAGCGCGAACGGCTGATCGCCGACGATATCGCGCGCGCACCAGACGGCATGGCCGAGGCCAAGCGGCTCCTGCTGGCGCGTAAAGCTCGTGCGGCCGGCCGATGGCAGGTCCTTGCGCAGTTCATCGAGTGCTGCGGTCTTGCCGCGCGATTCCAGCGTGGCTTCAAGCTCGAACTGACGGTCGAAGTGATCTTCGATGACGCCCTTGTTGCGGCCGGTGACGAAGACAAAATGCTCGATTCCGGCTTCACGCGCTTCATCGACGGCATATTGGATGAGAGGACGATCGACGACCGTCAGCATTTCTTTCGGCATAGCCTTGGTTGCGGGCAGGAAACGGGTTCCGAGGCCTGCAACGGGAAAGACGGCGGTACGGACGCGTTTAGACACGGAAACTTCCCTTCGACGCAATGGCGCAATGCGGTGGCTTGGCGGGCAACATCTGATACATAGCGCAGCACCACAATAGTTTTCGTCAGCAGGATTGAGACAAATGGCAATTTTGGTTACCGGCGGGGCAGGTTATATTGGCAGCCACATGGTTCTCAATCTGGCCGATGCCGGCGAAGACGTCATCGTCCTCGACAACCTCATCACCGGCTTCGATTGGGCCATCGATGGCCGCGCTCGCTTCGAGCAGGGCAATGCGGGCGACATGGATTTCGTCGTCGGCCTCATCGAAAAATACGGCATCACCGAAATCATTCATTTCGCCGGTTCCATCGTCGTGCCGGAATCGGTAACCAATCCGCTCAAATACTACGCCAACAATACCGCCACCTCGCGCAACCTCATCGAGGCCGCGGTCAAGGGCGGGGTAAAACACTTCATCTTCTCTTCGACCGCCGCAGTCTATGGCATGACTGGCTTGGCCCCCGTCGTCGAAGACACCCCGCTCAATCCTATGTCGCCCTATGGCCGCTCCAAGCTCATGACCGAGTGGATGCTGGCGGACGTTGCAGCGGCTCATCCGCTGACCTTTGGCGTGCTGCGCTACTTCAACGTCGCCGGCGCCGATCCTCAGAAGCGCTCTGGCCAATCGACGCCGCTTGCGACCCATCTGATCAAGGTTGCCTGCCAGACCGCGCTCGGCCAGCGCGAAAAGATGGACATTTTCGGCACCGACTACGAAACGCCCGACGGTACCTGCGTCCGCGATTATATCCACGTCACCGATCTGATCGCGGCCCATGCCCTGCTGCTCGGCCATCTGCGTCAGGGCGGCGAGAGCACGACGCTCAACTGCGCCTATGGCCGCGGATATTCCGTCCGAGAGGTGGTCGAGACTGTCCGCAAGGTTTCGGGTATCAATTTCCGCGCAGAACAAGGTCCGCGACGCGCTGGCGATCCGGCTTCCATCACCGCAACCGGCGAAAAGGTGCGCTCGCTCCTCGGCTGGCAACCCCAGCACGACGATCTCAACGAAATCGTCGAAACCGCGTACAATTGGGAACGCCATCTCATGACCCGCAATCGCTGATGAACAAAATGCTGCGCGCGGCCGTTCTTGCCCTGAGCCTTCTTGCAACGCCTGTCCTAGCGCAGGACGCCGGGTTCAGCCGGTTTCTTGCAGGGCTTAAACCCGAAGCCGTTGCCAGCGGGGTCAATGCATCGACCTATGATGCGCTAACCCAGGGCCTGACACCCGATCCTCGCGTGCCCAACCTCGTCGAGACCCAGCCCGAGTTCACGGCTCCGGTCTGGGACTATATCGAAACCCGCGTCAGCGATGGTCGCATCGGGCGCGGCCGCGCGGCGCTTGAACGCAATGCCAATCTCTTTTCAGCGATCGGCCAGCAATATGGCGTCGATCCCTATCTCCTCGGCGCCATCTGGGGCATCGAGACCGATTATGGCGCCGTTCTCGCCAATGACAGCCTGATCCGCCCCATCGTCCGCTCGCTCGCCACCGTCGCCTATCAGCAGCGCACGCGCTTTGCTGAAGACAAGGCCGATTTCTTTGCCGCTCTGATCCTTGCGCAGCGTAATGGCGGCGTCTCGCCCATGGGCTCATGGGCTGGCGCCATCGGCCATCTCCAGGTCAACCCGACCAACGTCATTGCCCACGGTGCCGATGGCGATGGTGATGGCCGCGTCGATCTCCACACCTCCCTCGCCGATGCGCTCGCAACCTCCGCCAAATTCCTTCGTGATCTTGGATATCAGCCCGGCATGGATTGGGGCTTTGAGGTCGAAGTCCCGCAAGGTTTCGATTATCTCCTAGCGACGCGCGACCAGCTCCGCCCCATCAGCTTCTTTGCCGAGCGCGGCATTACCCGCGTTTCGGGCCGCTCCTTTGCCGACCCGAACACGCCCGTTTTTCTTTATGTGCCCACCGGCCATCGCGGCCCGAAATTCCTGATGACGGCCAATTATCTGGTCCTAAAAGGCTATAATTTCTCGGACAGCTACGCCATGGCGGTCGCTCACCTGACCGATCGCCTCAAGGGCGGCGGCACTTTTGCAACGCCCTGGCCGCGCGACACCGCCTTCCCCAACCTCGCCCAGCGCCAATCGATCCAGCAATCGCTCAAGCGTCTTGGCCTCTACGACGGGGCCGTCGATGGCCGTCTCGGTCCCATCACCCAGGCTGCTTATGCCCGCTTTCAGGCGGCGCGCGGCGAGATTGCCGATGGCTTTATCACCCGCGCCGCTGCTGATGCCTTGGCCGCGGCGCAGTAACGCCCTGGCGAGCGGCATGGCCTTGGCCTCTTGTCTCTGCTAGACCCAAACGATGTTGCGGGACCACTTATGAAGCGCATTGTCCTTTTCCTGCTGATTGTGTTGTTCGCGGCCGTCGAAACTGCGCCCTCCTTCGCGCAGGCCGAGCAGCGCTTCGACGTCGCTCAGCAGCAAAAGCGCCGCACGCTGTTCGATGTGCTTTTCGGCGATGAACCCCAGCAGGCGGCGCCCCCAGTCCAGCAACAGGCACCACGCAAGGCCGCCCCCGTCGCCGCCCTGCCCCCGCCAAAACCGCAAGTCGAGAAAGCCGAGAACGCCACACGCCTCGCCGTCTTCGGTGATTCCCTTGCCGTCGACCTCGCCAAGGCGCTCGAGCGTTTTTATGCCGAAGACCCCAATCTTGTCGTCATCAACCAGGGCGTCGGCTCTTCCGGCTTCGTGCGCGACGACTATTTCGATTGGAACAAGACGGTCGGCGAACAGATCGCCGCCGATAGTTTCGATCTTGCCGTCGTCATCATCGGCGTCAATGATCGCCAGGAGATCAAAGTCGATGGCCAGAGTTATGCATCCCTGACACCGCAATGGACGGCGGCCTATCAGGCCCGCGTCAACACTTTCCTCGGCCAGCTCCGCGCTGCGCGAAAGCCGGTGATCTGGGTCGGTCTTCCACCCATGTCAAAGACCGAATATTCCGCCGCCATGAGCCAGATCAGCGCCCTCTTCAAAATGGCGGCCTTTTCGGGCGGCGCTGAATATCTCGATATCTACGACCGTTTCCTCGGCGAAGATGGCAAATATTCGTCCCAGGGCCCGGACGTGAACGGCCAGAATACCCGCATGCGCAAGGACGACGGGATTCATTTCTCAACTGCCGGGGCCGACAAGCTCGCCTTCTATATCAGCCAGTCCATCCGCACCTTCTATCGCGGTGGCGGCCTGACCGTAGCGGTCGCCGACCCACTCCTCGGGACTGATGCTGCCGCCATGCTGCGCCCACCCTATCAGGGTCAGGGCCAGACGCGGCTCCTCGAAGTTGCCGGAGCCGTGGTCCCGATCAGCCGCGCTCCGCAACGCGCCGCTGACCTGCTCATCGCCACGCCGCAGGCCGCCAATGATAACGGCTTTACGTTAGAGCAGCTCATGGCTGCCCCCATCGGCCGCGTCGATGCCTTTGGCGTCGGGATCGACCCCAGCGCTGATACAGCAAACGAGGGCGAGCGCTAGGCTCGCCTTACATCACCGCGCCGACCTGCCATGGCACGAATTCGTTGTCGCCATAGCCGAGCTTTTCCGACTTCGTCTCTTCGCCCGAGGCAACGCGCAGCATGAGATCGAAAATCTCCTGCCCCTTGGCTTCGATGGAAACACCCTCGACGATATCGCCGCAATTGACGTCCATATCGTCGGTCATGCGGCCATAGAGCTCTGAATTGGTCGCGAGCTTGATCGACGGCACCGGCTTGCAGCCATAAGCCGAACCACGGCCGGTCGTGAAGGCGAGGATATTGGCCCCGCCCGCCACCTGCCCAGTCGCTGAAACGGGGTCGAAGCCGGGCGTGTCCATGAACACAAAACCCTTTTCAGTTACTTGCTCGGCATATTCATAGACCGCCGTCAGCGGCGAGGTGCCGCCCTTGGCCGCTGCCCCCAGTGACTTCTCAAGGATCGTCGTCAGCCCGCCGGCCTTGTTGCCCGGCGACGGATTATTGTTCATCTCGCCGCCGTTGCGCTGGGTGTAATCCTCCCACCACTTGATGCGCGAAAGCAGCTTTTCACCCACTTCCCGGTTGACCGCGCGGCGGGTGAGCAGGTGTTCGGCGCCATAGATCTCGGGCGTTTCCGAAAGGATCGCCGTCCCGCCATTGCGCACCAAAAGATCGGCGGCGACGCCAAGCGCCGGATTGGCGGTGATCCCCGAATAACCATCGGAGCCGCCGCATTGCAGGGCCAGCGTCAGTTCAGAGGCCGGCACCGTCTCGCGCTTTGCCCTTGCCGCAATCGGCAGCATTTCCTTGATACGCTCGACACCCCAATCGATCATCTTCCTGGTCCCACCGATCTCCTGGATCGTCATGGACTGGAACGTGTCGGTCTCGGTCATCCCATAGGATTGCTTCATCCGCTCGATCTGGAACACTTCGCAGCCGAGCCCCACCAGCAGGGCCGCGCCGAGATTGGGGTTGGCCGTATAGCCCCACTGCGTGCGCCGCAGGATCTGATAGCCCTCGCCCTGATTGTCCATGGCGCAACCGGTGCCATGGACGAAGGGAATGATGCCGTCGATCTCGGGATAATCGTCCAAAATGCCGGAATTGTTGATCGCCTGCGCCATGAACTTGGCAACGGTCGCCGAGCAGTTCACCGATGTCAGGATGCCGATATAGTTGCGCGTGCCCACCTTGCCATTGGCCCGGCGATAGCCTTGGAACGTCGCCTGCGATGGCCCGGTCAGAAACTCGACCGGCACGGCACCTTCGGCAAAGGCATAGTCGTGTTCGAGCGTGCCGTCTGGCCCGCCCATGCCGCAATTGTGCTCATGCACCCAATCGCCAGCCGGGATCCCGTCCTTGGCAAAGCCGATGATCTGCCCGAATTTGACGATGGCTTCGCCTGCCGCAATTGGTCGCGTCGCAAACTTATGCCCGCGCGGCACGCGCTTGACGATCGACACGCCCTGCGCCGTCTCCGTGCCGGGATCGAGATTTGCGAGCGCCACGGCGATATTGTCGGCGCCATTCAGCGTCAGGGTCTTGCCTTGCGGGCGGGTCATGGTTTCGGACATGGGGCGTTCCGGCAGAAAGAGGTCTCAACGGGTGCTTTACGCTTTGGCCCATCGCGGTCAGATTGGGCCATTGCGGGACGGCTGCGCACTAACTAACATGTTAGCATGAACAACCATACAAGTTCTTATTCTTTTTTAACACGGCCGCCGACGCTTATGCGCGGCAATGTGACTGCCGAGGTGACGCAGGCGCTCCGGCAGGCCATTGTTACGCTGGCTCTACCGCCCGGCACCGTGCTCGATAAGGCGGGTATCTGCGCCCATTTCGACGTGTCGCGCTTCCCCGTCAGCGAGGCATTTGCGCGCCTCGCCGAAGAAGGGCTTGTCGATATCGCGCCCCAGCGCGGTTCCACCGTTTCCCTTGTTCGCATCGCCGATGTTCGCGAATATATGCTGATCCGCAAGGGCCTCGAGAGCGAGGCTCTCCGTGTTCTCATCGGCCGGCACGATGCTGAGCTAGTCGCAGCGCTCCAGGCCAATATGGCCGATCAGCGCGCCGCCGCTGCGCGTGACGATAGCGAAACCTTCCATCAGATCGACATAGATTTTCACGACATCATCTTCCGCTCCATGCGCATGACCAAGGTCAAGGCCATCATCGACAAGGCCCGCGCCAATCTCGACCGCGCCCGCCGGCTGATCATCACGCCGCGCCGTCTGGCGCTTACGATCGCCGAGCATCAGGCCATTCTCGATGGCATCGTCGCCGGCGACACGTCCCAGGCTATCGCTGCGATCCGCGCACACATCGATGCCGTGATGGTCGAACTCTTCGCCTTCGCCCGCGAGCGCCCGCAAATGTTCGCCGATGGCGCCGAAGGCGCGCTCGACCACGGCGATTTCCCTTTCGGCTGATCCTTTTGGAGATACTATGCTCAAGCTCATCCCGCCCATATTGGGCCCAGAACTGCTCGCCACACTACGCGCCATGGGCCATGGCGACGAGATCGTCATCGCCGACGCCAATTTCCCCGCCGAGTTTTTGGGGCCAAACGTCCATCGCGCAGACGGCATTTCCGCCACCGATATGCTCGAAGCCATCCTGACGCTTATGCCGCTCGACGAATTCGTCGAGGAAACTGCTATCGGCATGGCCGTTGTCGATCATCCAGAACAGCGCGAGCCCATCTACGACACGTTCGAAGAAATCATCCGCCGCCACGAACCGGCCAAGAGCTTTTCGACGATCGAACGCTTTGCCTTCTACGACCGCGCCAAGAAGGCCGTCGCCGTCATCCAGACCGGCGAAAATAGGCTCTACGCCAATATCATTCTCAAAAAGGGCATCATCCGCCCCAAGGCCTGATCACCGCGGCGAACGAAAGTCGCGCTCGACATAAAGACCATCCGCCTCCATCAACAGGCGACACCAAGAGGACCTCTTAATGAAACTGCTCCGCGTCGGCCCCAAAGGCTCCGAAAAGCCAGCCATTCTTGCCCAGGACGGCTCGATCCGTGACCTTACCGGCGTGGTCGGCGATATCGGCGGTTCAACGCTCCTTCCAGAGGGTCTCGCCAAGATCGCCGCCACGGATATCGACCTCCTGCCAAAGCTCGATGCATCTGAGCGCATCGGCCCCTGCGTCGCCAATGTCGGCAAATTCATCTGCATCGGCCTCAACTACGCCGATCACGCTGCCGAAACCGGCGCGAAAATTCCCGAAGAGCCGATCATCTTCATGAAGGCCACCAGCGCCATCATCGGCCCCAATGACGACGTCATCATCCCGAAAAACGCCATCAAGCCCGATTGGGAAGTCGAATTGGCCGTCGTCATCGGCAAGGAAGCGCGTTACGTCGAAGAAGCCGATGCGCTTGACCACGTCGCCGGCTATTGCGTCTGCAACGACGTCTCCGAGCGTCACTTCCAGACCGAACGCGGCGGCACCTGGGATAAGGGCAAGGGCGCCGACACTTTTGGCCCCATCGGCCCCTGGCTTGTCACGAAGGACGAAGTGCCGGATCCGCAGAACCTCTCCATGTGGCTCGAAGTCGACGGCCACCGCTACCAGAACGGCTCGACCAAGACGATGATCTTCGGCGTCGCCAAGGTCGTTTCCTATGTCAGCCAGTTCATGAGCCTCCAGCCCGGCGACATCATCACCACCGGCACCCCACCCGGCGTCGGCATGGGCATCAAGCCCGACCCCGTCTGGCTCAAGCCCGGCAATGTCATGCATTTGAGCATCGAGGGACTAGGCGAGCAGAAGCAGAATGTGAAAGCGTATAGCGCTTGAGCTGAACTTTCGGGATCGCCAGATCAGGCGATCCCCTTCCCTCTCGCAGACATCTCGCAAGGCTGGCTTGCCATCTGAAGGCATCGTGTGTCTAAGTAGTCTCCACTACGCAGGACACCGGGGCACATTGTCCAAGCTGGCGATTTACACTGAGGTGGCAGAATTTTCCGCGCCCAATACGGAGCTCGATGTTTCTTGCGCGTTGGACCAGCATCGTCAGTTTGCAGAACGCTTGGGCGAAGCCGTGCTTTTCGCCCATGTCGACCAGTCGAGCACTGCCAGATACATTGCTCTTGGCCAATTAGCCGGATTTTACGTCGATGATTTTGGCATCGGCTATGCTCGCCTGAACCAAATTAATGCGCTGCCGAACTCGGCTTTGGCGTTCAGTTCATCTGAGACGGGTAAGCCGATCGTTGAAATCCCGGACAAGGACTTCGAGGCTGTCATCCGTGACGCCGGTGCCGAACTTGATGAAACAGCCGTCTCGTTTCATCGAGCCGGTGACTCCGGCATCTTTATGGATCAACTGGGCAGGCAAACGCACTACCTGTGCGCATTTTCAGGCATCTATACCGGAAGCCCGATGGCAACGATCATTCGGCCCATTGAGCAAGGCGGTCGCTATCACATTACCAACTTCCTCTATCTCGATCGGGAAGTCAGCGCGTCCTTCACCAACTTCCAGTGGACAGTCGGTGCCGACATGGAGATCATCGTTAACACTCATGCCCTTGCTGGTGAACTGTTGGAGATCCTCATGGCTGGGGGCCAGCTTGCGGTGAACAAGGGTAGCCTTGCGTCTCCTGATCCAGAGGCTCTGACGTGGCACCGCGCCGCGTTTTTTGCACGCATCAATGGGGGCCAGTTGGCGTAGCGATCACTCCGCCAGCAAATACGTCGCCACTGCCCTCCGATCCTCCGGCGTCCAGAACGATGTACCATCGGCAATGACCTCGCCCATTGGGCCGCCGAGCACGTCAAAGCCCGGGGTGAAACCGTCCTGCAGTGTCTGGGACAGTGTCTCGACGTCATAACCGGCCTCAACCAATGCCTCGCGCGTCAGGGCCGGTGCTTTGCCACCAGTGCCGCCAGGCGAGCCGGCGAAGGCCTGGTTCCATTCCAGCGCGCCCAAAGCATTGCGCGGCGTGTGGCAGGCAACGCAATGTGCGGGGCCGGTCGCGAGATATTTGCCGCGGTTATAGATCTCGTCCCGTCCAGCCTCCGGCTCGAAACGATGCGGCGAGAAGAAGAGGTTCTTCCAGCCCGCCATCAGCAAGCGCAGATTGAAGGGGAACGGGATTTGGCTCTCGGCGGCAGGCGTTGCCACCGGCTCGGTCGCCATGAGCGCCGCATAGAGATCGACGATCTCCTGGTCGCTCATCTGCGTGTAATTTTCATATGGGAAAGCCGGGTAAAGGTGCCCTTGCGGCCCCATGCCGTCGCTCATCGCCGCCGAGAATTGCTCGACCGTCCAGCCGCCTATGCCGACATTGGGGTCCGAGGTAATATTGGGCGGCACAAACGTGCCGAACTGCGTGACGAGCCCTGCGCCACCTGCCAGTTCCGCGCCGCCCTCCGCTGCATTGGTGTGGCAGGCAACGCAACCGCCGAGCCGCATGGCGTACTGGCCTCGCGTCACATCGCCAGCCAAGGTAAGATCACGCGCGGGCCCCGTCACGGGTTTGAGAAAATAGGCAGCAGTTGCCGCTCCCACCACCACGATGGCCCCCAGGACCACCCAACGCTTTTTCATGACAAACCCCGGTTCACGCTAAGGCGATCACACCAGAGTGAGCGAAAGACCGCAATGGTATCAGTGGTCAACTGCGCGCGAGGACGGCATCGACCTCGGCGCGTGTTGGCGGCTTGCAGCCCTTTTGCGCACAATTGAGCCCTGCAACCACCGCTCCAAACCGCAGTGTGGCCTCAAGCGCTACCTGATCCAAAATTCCGAGCTTGCCAAGTTTAAGTGAGCCGGTTTCGTGTAGCCACGTCAAAATGCCAGCCATCAGGCTATCTCCGGCACCAACGGTATCTCCGAAAACGGGCGGCGCATAAATGCCGGCCTTCCCCTCGGCAATATTGGAAAATGCACGCGATCCGTGTTCGCCGAGCGTCACCACGACCAATTCGCAATTGGGCCGGTCGAGCAGCATTTTGGCGTGCTCTTCAATGGTCACGCCCGGCTCGAGCCAGTCGTGGTCTTCCTCGGACAATTTGATGATGTGTGCAAGATCAAGGAAATCCTCGAGCCGGCGACGATAGCCGTCTTCGTCGTCGACCTTGCGCACATTGATGTCGAAGGAAATTGTGGCGCCACGCCCGATCGCCGCCTTCACGACCGGTAGCCACTTGGCCCAATCTTCTTCCAGCATCGGGGCAAAACCACCGATCTGGTAGAGTTCGATCGCCTGCGGCAAGGCCACCATCAGCCCGTCCTGGGTGAAAGCGCGATCTGCCCCGCGCTCGAAAACGTAACTCGCCTGCATCTTGGCGTTGAAGGTGATCACGGCCTTGGTCGTTGGCTCGGCGACGCGTTCGGTCATGAGCAGCGTTACGCCCGCGTCTGCCAGCGGCCCCAGCAGCATATCGCCATATTGATCGGTGCTGATCGGGCACAAAAATCCGGTCTCGTTGCCGAGCTTGGCGAGGGCAATAGCGCAGTTGAAAGGCGAGCCACCGGGCAAGGCCAGAATTTCAGCGCCCGGCTCCGCCGAAACCGGCACCAGATCAACCAGACTTTCCCCGCCCACTACGAACATCGCGCTCTCCTCAGCCGTTCGGCCAGCCCTTAGCATTTTCCCTCCACCTCCCGCCAGCCGCTTCCTGCTGCCGAAACCGCATGAAGTCCGGTCGATCGATCCTGATTCCCAAGCATTGCGGGCGCTTTACTCGGTTTTGGCGCCGTGTATTCTCGTTTGTGGATCAGGCGGGAGGACGCCTCTTCCACAATGAGGGAGAAATAATTTGGATCGTCGGAAATTCTTTACCAAGGCCGGGGCCGTGGGCGCCGGCGCCGTGGCGGCTTCCACGGGCCTTGCCATGCCCGCCATTGCGCAAAGCCAGCCAAAAGTGTCCTGGCGCCTGGCGTCGTCGTTCCCGCCCGGTCTCGATACCATTTATGGCGGCGGCGAAACGCTGGCCAAATATGTCAGCGAAGCCTCGGATGGCAATTTCACCATTGATGTCTTCGCTGCCGGTGAGCTGGTGCCGCCCTTTGAAGTGGTCGACCCCGTCTCCGAAGGGACGATCGAAATGGCCCATACGGTGGGCTATTATTTCTCGGGCAAGGACGTTGCCTGGGCCGCCATGGCCGCCATTCCCTTCTCGCTCAATGCCCGCGGCATGAGCGCCTGGTATTATTATGGCGGCGGCCTCGACATCACCAACGAGTTCCTTGCCAATTACAACATCGTTGGCTTCCCTTGCGGCAATACCGCAGCACAGATGGGCGGCTGGTTCCGTAAGGAAATCAACACAGTCGCCGATCTTCAGGGCCTCAAGATGCGCGTCGGCTTCGCCGGCACGATCCTGACCAAGCTTGGCGTCATCCCCCAGACCCTGCCGGGCGGTGAAATCTACAATGCGCTCGAAAAGGGTACCATCGACGCCGCCGAATGGGTTGGGCCCTATGACGACGAAAAACTCGGCTTCCAGAAAGTCGCGCCCTACTACTACTATCCCGGCTGGTGGGAAGGCGGACCGACCGTCCATGCGCTGATCAACAAAGGCAAGTTCGAAGAACTGCCTCCGGCGTATCAGTCGCTTCTGAAAACCGCCTGTCAGGCAACCAGCGCCGACATGCTTGCCAAATACGATTATGTGAACCCAACAGCCATCAAGAAGCTCGTGGCCGCCGGCGCGCAACTGCGCCCGTTCAGCCCCGAAATCATGGAAGCCAGCTTCAAGGCCGCCAACGAAACCTATGCCGAGCTCGAAGCCTCTAGCCCCAACTTCAAAAAAATCTGGGACTCCATCAAGGCCTTCCGCAAAGACCACTACCTTTGGAACCAGATTGCCGAACTAAACTACGACGCCTTCATGCAAAGCCAGCAACGGGCGGGAACGCTCTGAACTAAGCCATCGGCCAATTTTCCTCTCCCACATGGGAGGGGAAAATTGGCTGCATCATCAATTGAAGACCGGCGCTGGCGGCGTCTCAAAGGTCGGTGCTGGTGGGGTCCCAAAGCTCGGTGGCGGCGGTGCAGTAAAGGTCGGGCTCGTTCCCTCACCGCCACCCATCGGCGGCAGCACGATCTCGACGCTGTTGAGATCGACCTCCGGCCCCTTGTCGAGGAAGAACGTCACCACTTCCGGAAATGCGATCAGAATCCCCACAAGGATCAGCTGCAGTACGAGCCAGGGGATCGCACCAAGATAGATGTCGGAGGTCTTGACCTTATCGCGTGGCACGATCCCACGAAGGTAGAACAACGCGAAGCCGAATGGCGGGTGCATGAAGCTTGTCTGCATATTCGCGCAGATCATCACACCAAACCACACAAGGTCGATCCCAAGCGATTCAGCGACCGGCGCCAGAAGCGGAATGACGATGAAGGCGATCTCGAAGAAATCGAGAAAGAAGGCCAGGATAAAGACGAAAATGTTGACGAAGATCAGGAAGCCGACGACCCCGCCCGGCAGGTTGGACAGCAGCTCCTCGATCCAGTGACCGCCGCCGACCCCCTGGAACACAAGCGTGAAGACGCGCGCGCCGAGGAGAATGAAGACCACCATGGCGGTCAAGCGCATGGTGGAGACCATTCCACCCCAGGTGACGTCCCAGCGTAGCCGTCCGTTCATCCAGGCCAACAACATGGCGCCAACGACGCCCATGGCGCCTGCCTCGGTCGGCGTCACCAGACCCAGCAAAATCGTGCCCAGCACGATAAAGATCAGCGCCAGGGACGGCACCGTCCCGCGGATGATCTTGGACCAGAGCGGCCAGCCTTTAAGCGTTCGCGCCTCCGGCGGCAGCGCCGGTACCTGTTCTGGCCGGATGATGGACAGGATGAAAACCCAGCCCATGAACAGCAGGACCTGGATGATCGAAGCACCCGTCGCCCCGATATACATTTCGCCGGGCGAACGCTGCAGCTGATCCGCGAGAACAATCAGCACCAGCGATGGCGGAATGAGCTGGGTGATCGTGCCCGAGGCAGCAATTACGCCCGTCGCATGGCGCACATTATAGCCATAGCGCATCATCACTGGCAGCGAGATCAGGCCCATGGCGATCACCGATGCCGCCACGGTCCCGGTAATGGCGCCGAGGATCGCCCCAACGATGATGACGGCATAAGAAAGACCACCCCGAATGCCGCCAAAAAGCTGTCCAAAGCCGTCGAGCAAATCCTCGGCCAGCCCACTCTTTTCGAGGATGACGCCCATGAAGGTGAAGAAGGGAATGGCGAGCAGCAGTTCGTTCGAAAGCACGCCATAGAGCTGATAGGTCAGGTTGCCCAGAAAGTTCGGCGCGATCAGCCCAAGCTCAATGGCGATCAACCCACCAAAAAGGCCCACCGCCGCCAGCGAAAACGCCGCCGGATAGCCAATGAGCAGAAAGATGACGAGTCCCCCGAAAAGGACCGGGGCCATGTTCTCACGCAAGAGATCAATCATTGCACCGGCTTCTCATAAGCAAATTCGCGGACATAAGAGGTGGTCAGGGCCAGGATGCATTTGATGATTTCGGCAATGCCCTGCAGCATCAGTGTCGCAAAGCCGAGCGGCAGCATGAGGCGCACCGGCCAACGCGGCAAACCGCCCGCGGCGTTGGACGTCACATTTTGCACCCAGGCCTGCACGAACCAGGGCCAGGTGAAGTAAATCAGGAGAATGCAGAGCGGCATCAGAAAGAAGAGCCCGCCCAAAAGGTCAATCCAGGTGCGGGCGCGTTCGCTCACCGAGCCATAAAGCAGATCGACGCGCACATGCTCATTCATCTTCAGCGTCCAGGCGCCACCGAGCATGACCATGCCCCCGAACATGTACCAGACGCTCTCCGAGAGCACGTTGGAATAGTGGGTATAGATCCAGACCATTCCGCCAAAGACGCCACCGCCGATGCTGCGCTCGAGCGAGATCATGGCGCTGACCGAATAGCGGAATATGGCATTGAAGGCGCTGACCAATGCCGAGATCAGCACGAGCCAAACCGCCACCAGCCCCACCCAATAGCTGATGGCATCGATCACGCGCGTAACGCGCAAGGCAATGGACACGCTCGACCCTCCCCGTCGATCGCAACATCGTCTCAATTGATGCAGTTCGCAGAATTTTTGCAAGACACGAAATGCCTTGCAAATATCCGTTCAGGGCCGTCGAGCCACGAGATCGATCTCGACCAAAGCACCCACAGCCAGCGCCGTCACGCCCACGGTTGTCCGCGCCGGCAGCTTTCCCGCCTCGAAGAACGTCGGCCAAAGGGCGTTGAGCGCTGCATAGTCGCGCTGGAACTCGGTGAGATAAATCCGCGCCATGGTCACATCGGCAAGGCTGAGGCCAATGCCGCCAAGCACGATCTTGAGATTTTCCACCACCCGCCGCGTTTGCGCCTCGATCCCTTGAGGCAGCGGCGCATCGGGCGCCGCGGGATCTGTCGGCATCTGCCCGGTCACAAAGACAAAACCATTGGCTTCAACAGCGTGGCTAAAAGGCGCCACTGGCTGCGGCCCCGAGGCGATCATGTGGTGCAAAATATCGCTCATCAGTACCGCACCTGATCCGCCGTCTCGGAGAGATAGGGCTGCAGCTTTTCCCAGCTCACCCGTGCGGTGGGCGCGCCATAGGCATAGGCGGAAACTTCATAGGGCTGGAATTGCAGGATCAGTGCATAGGGATCCGATAGATCCCAGCGAGAGGGATCGGCCACCGCATCGGCAATATAGGACGTATCGTCGAGCATCAGGTTCTCGCCATGCTCATCCTTGAGCGCTTCGACGGTGAGATCGAGCAGTGCCGCCTGCCAGCGCTTGCCGGTAAAGATGTCCTTGGCCTCGAGCGCCCGGTCTTCTTCGCGCAGATAATGGAGATAGGTGAGGCCATAATTGCCATGCGCCGCCCCATGGCCATACCAGTAGGTGGTCACGTCGAGCGAAATCTGATTGCCACCGACCTCCTTCACCTCGATCGAATTGCTGGTGTCGCTCGATGCGTCGGACTCGACATCCTGCTCGGACCCATCGCCGCCGGCAATGTCGGACAGCTTATTGGCTTCCGCCTCGACAAATGTGTTGAACGCCGTCGCA
>CAJYKO010000210.1 GCA_913775215.1 uncultured Devosia sp.
CCACCAGCTCCGCTCGGTAGCCGTCCGCAGGCCATGCCGCAGACTCTGCCGCAGCAGCAGGCGACCGTGGCTCCCGCCGCGACGCCGGCACCAGTCGCCCAGCCCGTCGCGACACCAGCGCCGACCCAGCAGGTCGCCAATGTTCCCGCCGCCGAGCCGGTCGCATCGGGCAATGACAAGTTCCGCTGGCCCGTCAGCGGTCGCGTGATCACCGATTTCGCTGCCTCGCGTGGCACCGGTATCAATATCGACGTTCCGCAAGGTTCTTCGGTCAAGGCCGCCGAAAACGGCACCGTGATCTATGTCGGCTCGGGCGTTGAAGGTTATGGAAACCTGATCCTGATCCGTCACCCCAACGGCTATGTCTCGGCCTATGCCCATCTCGATGGCATGTCGGTCGCCAAGGGCGCCGTGGTTACCCGTGGCGATGCCATCGGCACGGTCGGCATGACAGGCTCGGTTTCCAAGCCCCAGCTGCACTTCGAACTGCGCAAGGGCGCGACCCCGGTCGATCCGATGCCGCTGCTCGCCAGCTGATCGGAAGCGAAATGGAATTGAAAAGGCCGGGGCGGATGCTCCGGCCTTTTCGTATTCTCAGACGGCTTTGCCGAGTTCACCGGCGAGGGTGCGGATAAGCTGAATGGCGACGCGGCCGGATCGGGCTCCGCGCGTTGCGGCCCATTCGATGGCGCGGGCACGAAGGGTGTCGTCGTCGAGATCAAGCCCATAATGCTCGGCATAGCCGCGGACCATCGCGAGATAGGTGTCTTGGTCGCAATTGTGGAAGCCGAGCCACAGGCCGAAGCGATCGGAGAGCGACACCTTTTCCTCGACCGCTTCGCCGGGATTGATCGCGGTCGAGCGCTCGTTTTCGATCATGTCGCGGGGCATTAAGTGACGCCGATTGGAGGTGGCGTAGAAAAGGACGTTGTCCGGACGGCCTTCGAGCCCGCCATCGAGAATGGTCTTGAGCGATTTGTAGCTCGTCTCTCCGCTATCGAAGCTCAGGTCATCGCAAAACACGATGAAGCGGGCGGGGGCGCCGGCAATGGCCCGCATCAGTTGAGGCAGAGTCTCGAGATCTTCGCGAGCGATCTCGATCAGGACCAGCCGTTCAAAGCCTTCTCGGGCCGAGATATCGCCATGGATTGCCTTGACCAGCGAACTCTTGCCCATGCCACGCGCGCCCCAGAGCAAGGCATTGTTGGCGCCATGGCCGCGGGCAAATTGCTCGGTATTGTTCAGCAAGAGATCGCGGACATGATCGATGCCGCGCAGCATGTCGAGCGGGACGCGGCTGACGCGTGGCACTGGTAAAAGTGTTCCGGCTTCGCCCTGCCAATAAAAGGCGTCGGCGATCTTGAGGTCGAGACCGCAAGTGGCCTTGGAATCTGGTGCCAGCGCTCCGGCAATGGCTTCGAGAGCAGTGGCGATACGGCCAAGATAGTCTTTGGTTTTCACCAGTCTATTCCTTCGTTAGACGCGCGGCATTGTGTTCCGTGAATAGCTTTGCAATCACAGGGGGCCAAATGTATAGTCCGCGCGATTTTGGCCGGGGTGCAAGTGCACGAGACCCCATACGCGTCCAGTCTTTATAAGCGAGACTGTGTGGCGCCCTTCTCCCCACACAAGAAGAATCGTAAGGAGTTCGCCTGATGTTTGTAACGCCCGCTTTTGCGCAGGATGCAGCCGCACCCGCCACGGGAGGTTTCCAGGACATTCTGATCCAGCTGATGCCAATCGTTCTGCTGGTGATCATTTTCTGGCTGCTGATCTTCCGCCCGCAGCAGAAGCGGTTGAAAGCACAGCAGGCTATGCTCTCGGCGATCCGTCGTGGCGATACCGTCGTCACCACCGGCGGCATTGTCGGCAAGGTCACCAAGGCCGTTGATGGCGAAGACCTGGAAGTCGAGATTTCCCAGGGCGTTAAGGTCAAGCTCGTGCGCGGCATGATCGCCGATGTGCGCTCCAAGGCCGAACCGGTCAACGACAACAAGCCGGCCTGAGCCGGACGCAAATTGGCCGGAGCCCCTCAAGGCTCCGGCTTTCTGACTCTTTGAAGCCGCATGTCGATGACCCGAATTGGTCAACCTCTCGGCAGACATGCTCTAGGACGCCGTTTCATGAACCAGTCGCCGTTCCGCGTTGCCATCATTCTGATCGTCGCGATTGCGGGTATTCTGTTTGCCACGCCCAATTTCCTGCCCAAGGATGTGCAGGAGTCGCTGCCGGGGTGGTTGCCCAAGCCTGGGCTGGTTCTTGGCCTCGACTTGCAGGGCGGTTCGCACCTGCTGCTCGGCGTCGACGAAGACAGCATCGTTACGCAGCGCCTGTCGGACGTGCGGCGCGACGCGCGCAACGTCCTCGCCAACCAGAATGGCATCGGCAACATCATAACCACCGATGCTGCCAAGCACGCGATCTATATCGAGCTGACCGACCCTGCCCAAAAAGAGCAGGCGATGACGGCGCTGCAAAGCATTCAGAACACTGTCAACAACTCACTATTTTCGACCGGTGTCGGCGTCAATGAACTGGCTTTCAGCGAAATGCCGGACGGGCGCATCTCGATTGCTTTGACGCCGGAAGGCATTACCCAGCGCATGAGCTCGCTGGTTTCCCAATCTGTCGAAGTCATTCGCAGCCGCATCGACGAACTCGGCACGACCGAACCGACCATTCAGCGTCAGGGCGACACGCGCGTTCTCGTGCAGGTCCCGGGCTTTGGCGATTCGACCCGGCTCAAGAATATCGTCTCCCAGACTGCGCGTCTGACCTTCCACATGGTCTATCCCGGCCTGACCGCCGATCAGGCCGAAGCCCAGGGTCTGCCGGCCGGCACCATGATCCTGCCGAGCCAGGACGGTACTCGCGAACTGCTTTACGAAGACATTGCCATTGGCGGCGAGTCGCTCGTCGATGCGCAGCCTTCCTATGATTCTCAGCGCGGCATTCCGGTCGTTAGCTTCAAGTTCGACACCCGAGGCGCCATCACCTTTGGCGAAATCACTTCGGCCAATGTCGGCAAGCGTTTTGCGATCGTTCTCGACAACACCGTCATCACAGCGCCGGTGATCCAGCAGCCGATTACCGGCGGCACTGGCCAGATCAGCGGCAATTTCACCACGGCTTCTGCCAACGATCTTGCCGTGCTGCTGCGCGCCGGTGCGCTTCCGGCAAGCCTCAATGTCATCGAAGAACGCACCGTCGACGCCAGCCTTGGCGCGGATTCTATCCGTGCCGGCGTCACTGCAGGTGTGATCGCTTCGGTTCTCGTCGTCAGCTTCATGATCATCGCCTACGGGCTCTGGGGCGTTTTCGCCAATGTCTCGCTGGTACTCAACGTCATTCTGATCTTCGCGGCACTGTCGATCTTGGGGTCGACTCTGACTTTGCCTGGTATTGCCGGTGTTGTTTTGACGATCGGTATGGCCGTGGACGCCAACGTGCTGATCTATGAGCGAATGCGTGAGGAACAACGCGCAGGGCGAACGCCGCTGCAGGCTATCAATGCGGGCTTCGAGCGCGCCTGGGGCACGATCGTCGACTCGCACTTGACTCAGCTCGTGGCTGCCGTAGTGCTTTACTTCATGGGCTCCGGCCCGGTGCAGGGCTTCGCCGTAACCTTGGGTCTTGGTATCCTGACCTCGCTCTTTACCTCGTATACGGTCACCTCCTACCAGGTGAACCTGTGGTATAAGCGGACGCGTCCCAAGACGCTGAAAATCCAGCACTTCCGGTTCATTCCGGATGGCACCAACATCCCATTCATGAAGATCTCGCGCTACGTAATCGCGCTCTCGATCATCATGTCGGTAGTTTCGGTCGGCGCTGCCTACTTCAAGGGCTTCAATCTCGGCATCGACTTCGTCGGCGGTACGGCCATCGAAGTGCAGCATGTCGGCGGTCCGGCAGATGTGGGCCGCGTGCGCGAACTGCTGGATGGCCTCGACATCGGCGAAATCCAGGTTCAGGGTTTTGGTACGCCGGAAGACGTGCTCGTCCGTGTGCAGGCGCAGGAAGGTGGTCAATCCGCTGATCAGGTTGCCGTGCAAAAGGTGCAAGAGGCTCTCGCTGGCGACAATTACGAAGTTCGCCGCACGGAGGCGGTTAGCGGCACGGTTTCGGGCGAATTGGCCTGGACGGGCACGATCGCCGTCATTATCGCCCTTGGATGTATCCTTCTCTACATCTGGTTCCGCTTCGAGTGGCAGTTCGCTCTGGCGGCGGTGACGACGACCTCGCACGACATCATCATGACCATCGGTCTCTTCTCGCTGACCGGGCTCGAATTCAACCTGAGCTCGATCGCGGCGGTGCTGACGCTGGTGGGTCTGTCGCTTAACGAAACCGTGGTTGTCTCCGACCGTATTCGCGAAAACCTCCGAAAACATCGGAAGATGCCGCTGCCGGAATTGATCGATTTGTCGATCAACCAGACCATCGTGCGTACCTCGTTGACGCAGTTCACCGTGCTTCTGGCGCTTGTGCCGCTGGTGCTGTTCGGCGGCGAAGTGCTGCGCAGCTTTACCATCGCCATGACCTTCGGTTCGCTCGTCGGCATGTATTCGTCGGTGATCATCAACGGCCCGATCCTCATCAATTTCGGCCTCAAGCAGAGGACCGAAGAAGAGGAAGTTGCGGGCAAGAAGGAAAAGGCGACGGATGGCGCATCCGTCTGACCCAATCGCCTCCGGCGCGGGACATTTCCCGCGCCAGGTCGGCATCGATGCCTATGGCAATGGCGGCTTTCGCTTTGCGGATATGTCGCATCGCGGCTCCTTGCTCTGCCTGCCGACCGGCATGCACAGTTGGGCTGTCGACGCATCCGCCAGTCTGACGCTAGCTTCCTTGCAGCCCGTGCTCGATCTTGCGGCTGAGCTGGACGTGCTGCTGATTGGTCTCGGCACCGACATCGCACTGATCGATCCGGCCATCAGGCAGGCCTTTCGCGAGCATGGCGTCATCGTCGAGGCGATCGGCACAGGCGGCGCGGTGCGGACCTATAATGTCCTCTTGGCTGAAGAACGGGCCGTCGCAGGCGCGTTCATCGCGGTCGAGAAAGCGCGCTGATGGCGGCTGAAAGCTTTGCCCACGCGGCAGCGGTTTTGCGGGAAAGCGACCCCGATCGATACATTTCGACCTTGACGGTGCCAGCATCGCATCGGGATGGCGTGGTGGCGCTTTATGCGTTCAACGCTGAGGTCGCTGGGATACGCGAGCGCGTGAATGGGCCGGCACCCGGAGAGATACGGCTCCAATGGTGGAACGATGCCTTGCAGGGCGACGGGCATGGCGCGGTTCGGCAGAATCCAGTGGCCGATGCCTTGCTCGAAACGCTCGATCGCTATGCGCTGCCGCCCGGCACGCTGCAACGGCTGATCGGCGCCCGTCGCTTCGATCTCTACGACGATCCCATGCCGGATCTCGAAACATTCGAAGGCTACGCTGGGGAAACTGCCTCGACGTTGCTGCAGCTCAGCGCGATGATTCTCAACGAGGGGCTGCCGGTCGAGCCCGGTGATGCGGCCGGCCACCTTGGGGTCGCCCAGGCCATGATCGGTCATCTCAGGGCATTCGGCTACGTATCTTCGCAAGGCCGGATCATGTTGCCCTGGTCGGTGATGGAAGCGAATGGCGTCCGCGAGACGGAGATTTTCTCAGGCGTCGATAGCGAGGGGTTGCACGAAGCGCTTGGTCAGATTGCCGAAATTGCATCGGCGCATCTTGAGAAGGCGCGAGTGGCTATTGCTGCCGCACCCAAGTCGATTAGGCCCGCTTTCGCGATCTTTCCAATTGTGGAAGCGCAGTTGAAGCAATGGAATCGGGGCGGCGCCAAAGCTTTTGCTGCGCCGCAGAATGAACCGGACTGGCGAAAAATCATCCGGGTCGGTTGGTGGTCGCTGCGCAACCGATAGCTGCGCAGCGTTTTTCTTATTGCCAGACCTTTAGGTCTTCGAGTGCACGGCTGGTAATGGCCTTGCGCTTGGCGATGGTTTTTTCCGGGCCCCGCCAGCGCTTTACACCTTCAGGTTTGGTGATGGTTACTTCCGGGAAAAGGCCGAAATTGACGTTCATTGGCTGGAAGCTGCGCGCGCCGCTGTAGCCTTCCGCTTCGATGTGGCCGCCCGTAACGTGGCCGATCAGGGCGCCGAGGGCTGTGGTGTGTGGCGGCAAGGCGAGCGTATCGCCACGCGCTTCGGCCGCGGTCAAGCGGCCCGTGATCAGACCAACGGCAGCGCTTTCGACATAGCCTTCAACGCCCGTGACCTGGCCGGCAAAGCGAATGCGCGGATCGGCCTTTAGCCGCATGTCTGGCCCCAAGACCTTGGGCGAATTGATGAACGTGTTGCGATGTAGGCCGCCGAGACGCGCGAACTGCGCATTCTCGAGACCGGGGATCATCCGGAAGATTTCAGCCTGGATGCCGTAGCGCATCTTGGTCTGGAAGCCGACCATGTTCCAGAGCGTGCCCAAGGCATTGTCCTGGCGGAGCTGGACGATGGCGTAGGGTTTGACGGTTGGATTGCGCGGATTGGTGAGGCCAACCGGCTTCATCGGTCCGTGGCGAAGGGTTTCGTCCCCGCGCTCGGCCATGACTTCGATGGGCAGGCAGCCGTCGAAATAGGGGACCTTTTCCCAGTCCTTGAATTCATGCAGAGGCGCGGTTTTCAGAGCCTCGACAAAGGCATAGTACTGGTCGCGGTCCATCGGCAGGTTGAGATAGTCCGCGCCGGTGCCGCCCGGGCCGGCCTTATCGTAGCGCGACTGCTTCCAAGCGATGTCGTGGTCTATGCTGTCATAATGGACGATTGGCGCGATGGCATCGAAGAAGGCGAGGGAGTCTTCGCCGGTCTTGGCGAGGATCGCTTCGGCCAATGCGGGCGAGGTGAGCGGGCCGCTGGCGATGATGACATGGTGCCAATCTTCTGGCGGCCAGCCAGAGATTTCCTCACGCAGAATGGTAATTCGCGGATGATTTTCAATGGCTTGCGTGACGGCGGCGGAGAAGCCGTGGCGATCTACGGCCAAGGCTCCACCCGCAGGCAGCTTGTGCTTATCGGCCGCGCGCATGATCAGCGAATTGCAACGGCGCATTTCTTCGTGGAGGAGGCCCACGGCGTTTTGCTCGTAGTCGTCCGAGCGGAAGCTGTTGGAGCAGACGAGCTCGGCGAAGTCCGTGGTCGAATGGGCGTCGGTCGCTTTAACGCCGCGCATCTCGTGGACGATGACCGTGGCGCCAGCTTCAGCGGCTTGCCATGCGGCTTCAGAGCCGGCAAGGCCGCCGCCGATGATGTGAATGGGTTCGTTTGACATGGCGAGCCAGATAGCAAGCCCGCCATGTCGCGGCAATGGTTGAGTTATGCGGCGCGCCGCTCGTGGCGGCCTTCGTTGACTTCTTCGGCGATCTTTTCGCAGAAGGCGTCGAGGTCGCCGGGGTTGCGGCTGGTGATGAGACCTTGATCGGTAACGACCTGGCTATCTTCCCAAACGCCACCGGCGTTGATGACGTCGGTCTTAATCGACTTGAACGATGTTACCTTGCGGCCCTTCACAATGCCGGCTTCGACGAGGAGCCAGGGCGCGTGACAGATGGCAGCGACGACCTTCTTGGCGTCCCAGAAGGATTTGATGAAGGCGAGCGCGTCAGGCTCGACGCGAAGGAGGTCGGGATTGATTTGGCCGCCGGGAAGGACGATGGCGTCGTAGTCATCCGGCGTGGCGTCCTTGAGGGTTTTGTCGACGGGGATAGATTTGCCCCAATCCTTCTTGTCCCATCCCTTGATCTCGCCCGCTTCGAGCGAAATGACGTGAACCGTAGCGCCGGCCTCCCGCAGCTTGTGCAGGGGAACTTCCAGTTCCGACTGCTCGAAGCCATTTGTGGCGACGATGGCGATCATTTTACCGGATAGATTTTGCACGGGGATAACTCCTCTATTGCCAGGTTGGGCTAGGGCAACGAAGCGGAGTTGGTAGAGTTCCGGGCGCCGATGATCACAAGGCGACGAATACGAAAACACCCGCGTCTTAGAAAGATGCGGGTGTTCGGTTTATAGTGGGTAGGCCAGTATTCTTAGAGCGAATTGGCATGATCGCGAGCAACGCGATTGATATCGGTGCGCGAAATGCCCAGATCGTTGAGCTGACGATTGTCGAGAGCGCCGAGTTCACGAACGGTCTGCTGGTAAGCGGCCCACTTCTTGAAGGTTTTGCGGATGTCCATTTGGTATCTCCTGTCGTTTGCAAGGAGAGATATAGTCTAACCCAACCCGAGCGAGCAGATGGAGATTGCTCAGACAAGCCATGCGTTCTGTGCAGGCCAATGACGGCCTTCGTTAAGCTTCGATTAAGGCGCGCGGCAAAAGAATGGCCGCCGGTGGGCAAACCGGCGGCCACGCTATGTGTCTGAGGCATAGGATCAGCGGTCGAATAGCGATCGGGTCATCTTCGAGAAGTCGGGGCCGGAAAGGCCCAGTAAATCAGCCTCTCGCGTGGACGGGACGTCCATTTCCCGCAAGGATTGCTTGATATCGACGAGGCGCTTGATGCGCCATACGGCACGTACAAACATGGGTTCACTCCCATCTAGCTGGTGGCAGCAAGGGGAAGATCGGCGCATTTTCTCTGCTTCGCCATCGGGGAAACAGCAGGCGCGGCATGCACAGCGCGCATGCCGACTGATTAAATATTGAGCATGACGATTCAGCGACAGGCTAACTAACGGTCACTAAACGGGTATCTTCGGGTAACATCACGTTACCATTGAGAGCATGCTAAGCCCGAATGCGGCAAAGGGACGCTCGCTTTTGGCGAACGTCCCTTTGTTTTGATCGTAGAGCGGGAACTATTCCGCGGCGCGTGTCGCGAATTGCGGCCGGCGATCCATGACCTCCTTGAGGAAATGACCAGTATGGGACCGCTTGTTGGACGCAACTTCCTCGGGCGTGCCGACTGCGACGACCTCGCCGCCACCGTCGCCGCCTTCGGGGCCCATATCGATAACCCAGTCGGCTGTCTTGATCACTTCGAGATTGTGCTCGATGACCACGACGGTGTTGCCGCCATCAACCAGCTCGTGGAGCACCTCGAGAAGCTTTGCTACGTCGTGGAAGTGGAGGCCGGTCGTCGGCTCGTCGAGCATGTAGAGCGTGCGGCCGGTGGCGCGCTTGGAAAGCTCCTTCGAGAGTTTGACGCGCTGCGCTTCGCCGCCAGAGAGGGTGGTGGCGGGCTGGCCAACTTTGACATAGCCAAGGCCGACGCGCTGGAGGGTCGCAAACTTGTCGCGGATGACCGGGACGGCCGAAAAGAACTCGACGCCTTCGTCGATGGTCATGTCGAGCACGTCAGAGATCGATTTGCCCTTGAACTGGACTTCGAGCGTTTCGCGATTATAGCGCTTACCCTTGCAGACATCGCAGGTGACGTAGACGTCGGGCAGGAAGTGCATTTCGATCTTGAGGACGCCATCGCCCTCGCATTTCTCGCAGCGGCCGCCCTTGACGTTGAAGGAGAAACGGCCCGGTCCGTAACCGCGCGCTTTCGCTTCTGGCAGGCCGGCGAACCATTCGCGGAGCGGTGTGAAGGCGCCGGTATAGGTGGCAGGATTGGACCGCGGCGTGCGGCCGAGCGGGGACTGATCGATGTCGATGACCTTGTCGAGGAATTCGAGGCCAGTCAGCGACTGGTGTGGGGCAGGGACCACGCGGGCGCCGTTGAGGCGGCGGGCAATGGCCTGATACATGGTGTCGATCATCAGCGTCGACTTGCCGCCGCCGGAAACACCGGTGATGGCAACGAACAGACCGAGAGGAACGTCGACCGACACGTTCTTGAGATTGTTGCCGGTCGCGCCCTTGATCGAAAGCGCCTTGCCCTTTTTGCCCTCGCGGCGCTCCGCCGGCACCTGAATGCCCAGGCGGCCCGAGAGATATTTGCCGGTGAGGGAGTCAGGGTGGTTGAGGATCTGCTCCGGCGTGCCTTCGGCGACGATATTGCCGCCATTGACGCCGGCGCCCGGGCCGATGTCGAGGACGTAATCGGCGGTGAGGATCGCGTCTTCGTCATGTTCGACGACGATGACCGTGTTGCCCAGGTCACGCAGGCGCTGAAGGGTTTCCAAGAGGCGGGCATTGTCGCGCTGGTGGAGCCCGATGGAGGGTTCGTCGAGCACGTAAAGGACGCCCGTCAGGCCGGAGCCGATTTGTGAGGCAAGGCGAATGCGCTGGGATTCACCGCCCGACAGCGTGCCGGAATTACGCGACATCGAGAGGTATTCAAGGCCGACGTCGTTGAGGAAGTTGAGTCGCTCGCGAATTTCCTTGAGGATGCGTTCGCCGATCTGGCTTTGGGTGGCGTTGAGCTTGTCGGACAGGTCCACGAACCACTTGGACGCGACCTTGATCGACATGTCGCTGACCTGGCCGATATGGAGGCCATCGATCTTGACCGCCAGTGTTTCGGGCTTGAGGCGATAACCGCCGCAGGCCACGCAGGGCTTGGCCGACATGTACTTTTCGATCTCTTCGCGCATGCCGGCGCTTTCGGTTTCCTTGTAGCGACGCTCAAGGTTGCCGATGACGCCCTCAAAGGGCTTAGAGGTTTTGTATTGGCGGAGACCATCGTCGTAGACGAAATCGATGGCGGTCTTGTCGGTGCCATAGAGGACAGCGTGCTGGACATCGAGCGGTAGCTCGTTCCAGGCGGTGCCGGTCGAGGCGCCGAAGTGTTTCACCACGGCCTGCAAGGTCTGCTGATAGTAAGGCGCTGACGTTTTCGACCATGGCAGGATGGCCCCGTCGCGCAACGACAGGGTCGGATCAGGCACGATCTGATCGGGGTCGATCTTTTGCTCGGTGCCGAGGCCATCGCAGACGGGACAGGCGCCGAAGGGATTGTTGAACGAGAAGAGACGCGGTTCGATCTCGGCAATGGTGAAGCCGGAAACCGGGCAGGCGAACTTTTCCGAGAAGGTGATCTGGCGCGCTGAGCCGTCTTCGTTCTTTTCGTCGGCGAATTCGACCAGCGCAATGCCCTCGGCAAGCTTCAGCGCCGTCTCAAAACTTTCGGCCAGGCGGCCAGAAATGTCGGGCGAGACGACGACGCGATCGACCACGACTTCGATGTCGTGCTTGAACTTCTTGTCGAGCGCGGGGGCGTCTTCGATCTCGTGATATTCGCCATCGATCTTCACGCGCTGAAAGCCCTTGCGCATGAGATCGGCCAATTCCTTCTTGAACTCACCCTTCCGGCCGCGGGCGATCGGCGCGAGCAGATAGAGCCGCGTGCCTTCGGGCAGCTCCATTGTGCGATCGACCATCTGCGACACGGTCTGGCTCTCGATGGGCAGGCCGGTGGCCGGCGAATA
>CAJYKO010000211.1 GCA_913775215.1 uncultured Devosia sp.
GTTCTTGGGGTCGAACAGGCGGGTTTCCTGGTCGATGGAACCGCCATCTTCCAAGATGTCGATCTGGCGTCGCGCTTCATATTCGATCGCCTGGCCGGCAAACCGGATCGAGTTGACATTCTTGATCTCGCAACGCGTGCCGAATTCGCCGCCCGGGCGACGCACGGAGACGTTGACGTCGGCGCGCATGGAGCCCTGCTCCATATTGCCGTCGCAAGTGCCGAGATAGCGCAGGATGGTGCGCAGCTTTCCAAGATAGGCCTTGGCTTCTTCCGACGAGCGCAGATCGGGCTTCGACACGATTTCCATCAGCGCCACGCCCGACCGGTTGAGGTCGACGAAGCTCATGTTCGGATGCTGATCGTGGATCGACTTTCCGGCGTCCTGCTCAAGATGCAGGCGCTCGATGCCGATCTCGATCTGCTCGCCATCGACATGGAGCAAAACCTTGCCCTCGCCGACGATCGGGTCCTTGAACTGGGAAATCTGATAGCCCTGCGGCAGATCGGGATAAAAATAGTTTTTCCGATCAAACACGGAGCGCTTGTTGATCTTGGCCTTGAGGCCAAGCCCGGTACGCACGGCCTGGCGCACGCATTCTTCGTTGATGGTCGGCAGCATGCCCGGCATGGCTGCGTCGACGAAGCTCACATTGGCGTTCGGCGGATTGCCGAAGGCGGTCGAAGACCCGGAAAACAGTTTGCTCTCGCTCGTGACTTGCGCGTGCACTTCCATGCCGATGATCACTTCCCAATCGCCGGTCGAACCGGAAATCAGGCGCTTCTTGTCAGGGGTGCGGGTGTCGACGAGGGTCAATTGAATGTCCTGAAAGGCGAGGCAAATCTGAGGTAAGTGCTTACTGAGGTTGGCGCAGCGATGCAACCGTAATGGCCGGAAAACCGCCCCGTACCGCCGCTCAATCCTCGCCAACGTCACCATCGAATGGATGCAGTGCTTTTTCGAGATGGACGCTCGTGAATGGTTCATGCGCCGCGCGGGCCTCCGTCCGCAGGGCCAGGATCTGATAGCCCTGCCGCTCGTAGAATCGAACGGCCCGAACATTGTCAGCCGGGGTCTCAAGCTGCACGCGGCTCGCGCCTTCGAGCTCGAGCATCGTCTCCATGCGGTTGAGCAAGCGCGCCCCGATGCCGTGTCCCTGCATGTCCGGCAAGACGAAGAGATAGGGGATATAGCTGCGCCGCCGCGAACGGCAGCACCAGCCAACGACGACACCATCGATAGTTGCGACCACGGCGTTCTGCCAGTTCATCGCGGCCGCCTGAGAGAGACGAGCGCGTTCACTTTCGCGATGCTCTGGCTTCTCATCGAGCAGCGGCCTGATGCCGGTATCCCAAGCCGAGAAGGCGATATTGGCCATGCGCGACGCGTCGGCGAGTTCCGCCTTCCGGATGTCGATCACCGCCATAGCCGCCTCCTCGTTGTTGCCGGCCCTGCCGGCCAGCCCTTATCGCGCCCGGCGCCGGGCAGCGATGATGCCTTTTTCGTAGTTCACATTCCAGTCGATCAGCGTCCGCCAGATCAGCTCGGCCTGGTCTTCGTCGAGGTCCAGATCAAGGCTGCGCGCCCGTACCTTGGACACAACTGCTTCGATACGAGCGGGGTCATAGGCCTCGTGCGGATCGGTCTTGATCTCCGCCATACGCGTAACATAGCGGTGACGCTCGGCAAACAGAGCCAGCAAAGCCTGGTCGATGCGGTCGATTTCAAACCGAACATCGTCCTTGCTTTCACATTCGGCAGGCAGTTTTGCGGCAGCGGTCACGGTCTATCCCCAAGTCTTGTTCAGTTGCTGGTTTGCACCGGCAAGGCGCCGATTTCAACCGCTCGCGCATAGAATGTGGACGCTCCCCGCGCGAAGCATTACACAAAGTGCATGTCTAATCAGTCCGAGATCGCTTGAAGCCCCGTCCCACTGGCGGCGGGGCATGAATGAACCGACCAACCGCTGAGCGCGATGCCAGCGGCACGGTCTTGTTTGTTCGCGCGTTCAACACGCGCCTCTCAGGCATTAGACTCAAGTGGACATTTCGCGAGACGAACAGCGCGTGCTCCATGCACTCGCGCAGGGCGGCTACATTGCCGTTACCAAGGACCAACGTGGCAAGATCACCGCATTTGAATTTATCAACCGCGAAGGCTGGTTGGTGAGTGGCCTCACGCCCACCCTCTTCTCAAAGCTCAAGGCCAAAAAGGCTATCAAATCCCAAGGAGGCAAACCCAACAGAGCCCTCGGACATTGTCCGAGGGCTTTGGATTAATGCTTGGTCACTTCGCTCAGCGCCGCGGCAATATGTTCCCACTCGGCACTGACGCTTGCCGTCGCGCGGCGCTTGCCGGCGCGGCGATACCAATAGTCGGCATTGCCCATGTCGGCCTCGATCCAGTGCATCAGCGCATGAACCCAATCGAACTGCTGCACGCCTTCCATCGCCTGGACGATGGTGTGCGCCTTTTCCCATTCGGCACCGACGCGAAACTCGCCCTTCTTAAGCCACCAGAGCGCCTGCAGCGGCTTGCTCATGTCCTTGGGCGGCTCGGACCAGTCGAGCGTGGTGAAAATATCAACGGCCATCGGCGAAATTCCTGTTGGCCCGGACGCAGCAACAGGGCGCGTCACAACCAGTTTAAACTTGTGCATGGGGCGCAAATAGTGCGGAACGGCGGCGCAATCAAGCGCCGCCAGACTCTGGAGGGCCTTAGCTTACCACCACTGCTTGGGGGCGAAATCGGTGCCGGTGCTCTTTTCGATCACGCGAGCCGCCGCAAAGAGTGTCTCTTCGTCGAACGGCTTGCCGATCAGCTGCAGCCCAAGCGGCAGACCCTTGCCGTCCTTGCCGGCCGGCACGGCGATGCCCGGCAGGCCCGCCATGTTGACTGTCACAGTGAAAACGTCGTTGAGATACATGGCGACTGGATCGGCCGCCAATGCTTCATCGCCGATTCCGAAGGCAGCAGAAGGCGTTGCGGGCGTCAGGACCGCATCGACGCCGCCGTTGAAGGCGTCCTCGAAATCCTTCTTGATCAGCGTGCGGACCTTTTGCGCCTTAACGTAATAGGCGTCGAAATAGCCGGCTGAGAGCACATAGGTGCCGATCATGATGCGGCGCTTCACCTCGCGGCCAAAACCGGCGGCGCGGGTCAGTTCATAAAGGTCCGTAATATCCTTGCCCGAAACGCGCAGCCCATATTTCACGCCATCATAGCGCGCGAGGTTGGACGAGGCTTCGGCGGGCGCAACGATATAATAGGCCGGCAGGGCATATTTCGTGTGCGGCAGCGAAATGTCCTTTACCGTCGCGCCTTCGGCCTTGAGCCATTCGAGCCCCTGATTCCACAGCGCCTCGATCTCAGCCGGCATGCCGTCCATGCGATACTCACGTGGCACGCCGATCGTCAGGCCCTTGACGCCGCGCTCAACGGCGGCGGCAAAATCGGGAACCGCGAGATCGACGCTGGTCGAATCTTTGGGATCGAACCCAGACATGGACTGCAGCATCAGCGCCGCGTCTTCGACCGTGCGGGCGATCGGGCCGGCTTGGTCCAGCGAAGAGGCGAAGGCCACCGTGCCCCAGCGCGAGCAACGGCCATAGGTTGGCTTGATGCCGACTGTGCCCGTGAAAGCCGCGGGCTGACGGATCGAGCCACCGGTATCTGTCGCGGTCGCGCCGGCGCAGAGCCAGGCCGCAACGGCAGCAGCCGAACCACCCGAGGACCCACCCGGCACCAGATTGGCATTGCTGCCCTCGGCCCGGAACGGATTGACCACGGGGCCATAATAGCTCGTCTCGTTGGATGAGCCCATGGCAAACTCGTCCATGTTGAGCTTGCCCAGCATCACTGCGCCATCGCGCCAGAGATTGGCGGTCACGCTCGATTCGTATTCGGGCTTGAAGCCATCGAGAATGTGACTCGCAGCCTGGGTGTGGACGCCCTTGGTCGCAAAGAGATCCTTTACACCAAGCGGAATGCCTTCGAGCAGGCCGGCTTCGCCGCGCGCCAGCTTAGCGTCGCTGGCTTTGGCCATGTCGCGGGCTTGCTCGGGCGTGGTCGCCACATAGGCATTGAGCTTGTCATTGGCAGCATCGATCGCGCCGAGGTAGGCGTCGGTCAGTTCCACCGCGGTAAAGCTCTTGTCCTTGAGGCCCTGGCGGGCATCGGCGAGGCTCAGCTTGGTCAGGTCAGTCAACGGTAATCTCGCTCAGATTGTCGCAGCGTGTGTAAATTGTTGCGCCGGGGGCTGCAACCTCACTCGCCGTTTCGAAAAGTCCAGCTGCCGCCATGGCAGCATCGGATGAAGAGACCACCTGGATCTGGGTCTCTGAATAAGGGGCGATCGCCAGCGTGTCGGGATAAAGTTCGCCCGGCAATTCGCAGACGGCATCGACGAAGAGATGCGAAGACCCCTCGCGGCTCTTGATATCGAAGAAATTGCACTGGAATTCCATGGACTGGATACCCTTGGGAAAGCCGAGCGCCAGGAAATCGAGATCCATGAAAGCATCGATTCCCTTTTTCTCCAGCAGGTCGCATGCGGTCGCGTCGCTGACATAGATTTTTGTCTGGTCGACACGCATATCTTCCTGCGCCATGGCAGGCGCTGCGAAAGCCAAAGTGGCGGCCAATAGAGGCCGCATCACGCTGCTCGCTCGGCACTGAGCGGCATCTCAAAAAATGCGGACCACTCGCTGTCCGGATAATCGAGGAACGGCCCGCGCGGCACGAAG
>CAJYKO010000212.1 GCA_913775215.1 uncultured Devosia sp.
CCGACCCCGCTGTTCCAGAAACAGGACGGCCCGGCCGACGATCTCAAGCTGATCACCGGCGTCGGACCCGTGCTTGAAGGCAAGCTCAATGCGGTCGGCATCACCAAGTGGAGCCAGGTTGCCGCAATGACGCCTGAGGAAATCGAGCGTCTGGAATCAAGCCTCAACTTCCGCGGTCGCGTGGCACGCGACAATTGGCTCCAACAGGCCGAAGTCCTCGCTCGCGGCGGGGTTGAGGAATATCGCAAAGTGTTCGGGAAGGACCCCCGCTAATGCTCGCTGATAAGGATCGCATCTTCACCAATCTCTACGGCCAGCACGACTGGCGCCTCGAAGGCGCCCGGGCGCGTGGCTCCTGGGTTGGTACCAAGGAATTTCTCGATCAGGGCCGCGATTGGATTACCAACGAGGTCAAGGGTTCTGGCCTGCGCGGCCGTGGCGGCGCTGGCTTCCCCACCGGTCTCAAGTGGAGCTTCATGCCCAAGGTCAGCGATGGCCGTCCGCATTATCTACTCGTCAACGCTGACGAATCCGAGCCGGGCACGTGCAAGGACCGCGAGATCCTGCGCCACGATCCGCATCACCTGATCGAAGGCTGCCTGATCGCCTCGCGCGCCATGGATGCCCATCTCACGTTCATTTATGTCCGCGGCGAATTCATCCGCGAACGTCAGCGCCTCGAGGAAGCCGTCCAGGAAGCCTATGACGCCAAGCTGATCGGAAAGGACAATATCCACGGCTGGGATCTGGACATTATCGTCCATCACGGCGCCGGCGCTTACATCTGCGGCGAAGAAACCGCACTGATGGAATCGCTCGAAGGCAAGAAGGGGCAGCCCCGTCTCAAGCCTCCATTCCCGGCCGGCATGGGTGTCTATGGCAACCCGACCACCGTCAACAATGTCGAGTCGATCGCCGTCGTCCCGGAAATCCTCCGTCGCGGCGCCGGCTGGTTCTCGTCCATCGGCCGCCCGAACAATGTCGGCACCAAGCTCTTCATGGTCTCGGGCCATGTGAACAAGCCCGCGACCTTCGAGGAAGCCCTCGGCGAAAGCTTCAAGGACATCATTGAAAAGCATTGCGGCGGCATCCGCGGCGGCTGGGACAATCTGCTTGCCGTCATCCCGGGTGGCGCATCGTGCCCCGTCGTGCGCGGCGAAGACATGATGACTGCGGTGATGGACTTCGACGGCCTGCGCGAAAAGAAGTCGTCCTTCGGCACCGGCGGCATGATCATCATGGACAAGTCCACCGACATCATCCGCGCTATCTGGCGTATCGCTGCTTTCTTCAAGCACGAAAGCTGCGGCCAGTGCACGCCCTGCCGCGAAGGCACGGGCTGGATGATGCGTGTTATGGAGCGCATGGTCGAAGGCCGTGCCCAAAAGCGCGAAATCGACATGCTGTTCTCGGTCACCAAGCAGATCGAAGGCCACACCATCTGCGCCCTCGGCGACGCAGCGGCCTGGCCGATCCAGGGCCTGATCCGCAACTTCCGTGACGTCATCGAAGCGCGTATCGACCAGTACACTTATTCTTCCACCAGCGACGGCGCGGTTCCGTCCATCGCTGCGGAGTAGGGAAATGGCTTCTATCAAAGTCGACGGCACGCTCGTCGAAGTCCCTGACTACTACACCCTCATGCAGGCCGCAGAAGCTGCCGGCGCGGAAATTCCGCGCTTCTGCTACCACGACCGTCTTTCGGTCGCGGGCAACTGCCGCATGTGCCTTGTCGAGGTGAAGGGCGGTCCTCCGAAGCCGCAGGCTTCTTGCGCCATGTCGGTTAAGGACCTGCGTCCCGGCCCGAATGGCGAGCCGCCCGAAATGTTCACCAACACGCCCATGGTCAAGAAGGCCCGTGAAGGCGTGATGGAGTTCCTGCTGGTCAACCACCCGCTCGATTGCCCGATCTGCGATCAGGGCGGCGAGTGCGACCTCCAGGACCAGGCCATGGCCTATGGCGTGGATAAGTCGCGCTTCAACGAAAACAAGCGCGCTGTCGAAGACAAGTACATCGGGCCGTTGGTGAAAACCTCGATGAACCGCTGCATTCACTGCACGCGTTGCGTCCGTTTCACCACCGAAGTTGCCGGCATTGCCGAAATGGGTCTGCTTGGTCGCGGCGAAGACGCCGAGATCACCACCTATCTCGAAAAGGCGCTGTCGAGCGAACTCCAGGGCAATGTCATCGACCTTTGCCCGGTCGGCGCCTTGACCTCGAAGCCCTATGCGTTCAACGCCCGTCCGTGGGAACTGAACAAGACCGAGTCCATCGACGTGATGGATGCGGTCGGTTCGGCCATCCGCGTCGATAGCCGTGGCCGCGAAGTCATGCGCATCATGCCGCGCGTCAATGAAGCAATCAACGAGGAGTGGATCTCGGACAAGACCCGCTTCATCTGGGATGGCCTGAAAAATCAGCGCCTCGATCGTCCCTATGTCCGCAAGTCGGGCAAGCTCCAGGCTGCGACTTGGGACGAAGCGCTTGGTGCCGTTGCTGCCCGCATCAAGAAGGCCGGCAACAAGGTCGGCGCCATTGCTGGCGATCTCGCCGCCGTCGAAGAAATGTACGCCCTCAAGGGTCTGCTGGCTTCGATCGGCTCTGGCATGACCGACGTGCGTCCGGCCATGTCCGGCATTGATCCCTCGATGCCGCGTTCGGCCTATATCTTCAATCCGACCATTGCCGGGATCGAAGAAGCCGACGCCGTCCTCATCATCGGCGCCAATCCGCGCAAGGAAGCCGCGCTCATCAATGCGCGCATCCGCAAGACCTGGCGTGCCAAGAATATTCCGGTGGGCGTTATCGGTGAACGCGCCGACCTGACCTACACCTATGATTATCTCGGCGAAGGTTTTGAGACCCTTGTGGACATCGCTGCCGGCAAGGGTTCCTTTGGCGAAATCCTC
>CAJYKO010000213.1 GCA_913775215.1 uncultured Devosia sp.
CTTCTTGCCCGGATGCCCCCACATGAAAGCGAGATAAGCGCGCAGATTGGCAAATTGCTGCCAATCGTCGCCCGGCATCTTGCTCAGGAGTGCGCCCTTGCCATGCACCACTTCGTCGTGGCTCAGCGGCAAAACGAAGTTCTCGCTAAACGCATAGACAAGGCCAAAGGTCATGTCGTTGTGGTGATAGCGCCGATGAATCGCGTTGCGGCTCATGAAACGCAGCGTGTCGTTCATGAACCCCATGTTCCACTTGAATCCGAAGCCCAATCCACCGGCATAGGTCGGCGAACTGACCCCCGGCCAAGAGGTCGATTCCTCGGCGATCATGAAGGCGCCGGGGAATGGCTTATAAACCTCGGCATTGACCCGCTGCAGGAACGCGACCGCCTCGAGGTTCTCATTGCCGCCATGCTGGTTTGGCACCCACTGCCCTGCCTGCCGCGAATAATCGAGATAAAGCATCGAGGCCACGGCATCGACGCGGAGGCCATCGATATGGAACGTCTCGAACCAATAAAGCGCGCTATTGGTCAGGAAGGCAGAAACCTCCTTGCGCCCAAAATTGTAGATCGCCGTGTTCCAGTCCGGGTGATAGCCCTGCCGCGGATCGGCATGCTCATAAAGCGCCGTTCCGTCGAACCGGGCGAGGCCAAATTCATCGGTCGGGAAATGCGCCGGCACCCAATCTAGGATAACCCCAAGCCCCGCCTCATGCGCCGCATTGACCAGCCGCGCAAATCCGGCAGGGTCGCCGAAGCGCGCCGTGGGCGCAAACATGCCCGTTGGCTGATAGCCCCAGCTTGGATCATAGGGATGCTCGCTGACCGGCAAAAATTCGAGATGAGTGTAACCCATATCGGCCGCATAGGGCACAAGCTGCTCGGCCAACTGATCATAGCTCATGAACGAGCCATCGGGCCGCCGCCGCCATGAGCCCAGATGCACCTCATAGATGGACATCGGCGAACGCCGCCAATCGCGCTTGGCGCGCTCTTCCATATAGCGGTCATCAGTCCAGGTGAACGGCGTCGGGTCCGGCACCACAGAGGCATTGCGCGGCCGCAATTCCGCCTGCCGCGCCATCGGGTCGGCCTTGAGCGGCAAGACCTGCCCATCCGGCCCGACGATTTCGTATTTGTAGATCGTTCCGGTCCCCAGCACCGGGATAAAAACTTCCCAGATGCCGCCGCGATTGCGCATCGGATTGCGTCGGCCATCCCACTGGTTGAATGCGCCCACCACGGACACGCGCCTGGCATTGGGCGCCCAGACAGCGAAATGCGTACCGTGGATGCCCTCGAACTCCATTTCGTGCGCGCCGAGCTTGTCGAAAAGCCTGAGGTGGCTGCCCTCGTTGATATAGTAGTCATCCATCGGCCCGAGCACGGGCCCGAATGAATAGGCATCATGGACCGCCCATGTGCCGCCGGCGTTCTTTGCCTGAAAGCGGATCGGCTGACGCGACTCGATCTTTACCTTGCCTTCGAAAAAGCCTGCGCCGTGTCGGGGATAGAGATTACCCAGCGGCTTGTCATCGAGCGTAAACGCCTCGACGCTTTCCGCATGCGGAATAAAGGCGCGCAGCACCCAGTCTCCGCCCACTTCGTGCAGCCCCAGAACTCCGAAGGCATTGCCGTGGCGACCCGCCACAATGTCTTCAATATCCCGGCTCTCGGCCTGCCACGCTTCTTTTGCCACGCCTTCCGTCCCCCACTACCCGCTAAGTCCATTACTGCGGTCGTCATTCGGAAAGGCCGCAGAGCGCAATTCGATCCGCGGCCTGTCTTATTTTTCAGGCGGTCTGCACGTTCCAGATATCCTGGGCATATTGCCGGATCGTGCGATCCGACGAGAAGAAGCCCACATTGGCGGTATTCTTGATGGCGATCGCATCCCAGCGCGAGCGATCGACCCAGAGTTTTTCAACCTGTGCCTGGGCCTCCCAATAGGCGTCGAAGTCGCGAGCCACCATGAACCAGTCATGGTCATAGAGCCCGCCGATCAGGTCACGATAGCGGTTCGGATCATCCGGCGAGAACACGCCCGACGAGATCGCTTCAAGCGCCTCGCGCAGGCGATGGGACGCATCGATCACCGTCCGCGGCACTTCGCCCTTGGCGCGCTTTTCCTCGACCTCTTCGGTGCTGAGGCCGAAGATGACGATATTCTCGTCGCCCACTTCCTTGTGCATCTCGACATTGGCGCCATCCATGGTGCCGATGGTCAGCGCACCATTGGCCATGAACTTCATATTGCCGGTGCCCGAGGCCTCCATGCCCGCCGTCGAAATCTGCTCGGAAAGATCGGCCGCCGGCACGATCATCTCGGCAAGGCTGACATTGTAATTCGGCAGGAACACCACCTTGAGGAGGCCTCGCACCGCCGGATCATTGTTGATGACCCGCGCCACGTCGTTGATCAGCTTGATGATCAGCTTGGCGTTCCAATAGCTCGGCGCGGCCTTGCCTGCGAAAATCTTGACGCGCGGCACCCCGTCCCGCTCCGGATGGGCGCGGATCTCATCATAGAGCGCCACCGCATGAATGATGTTGAGCAATTGCCGCTTATATTCGTGGATACGCTTGATCTGAACGTCAAAGAGCGCGTCGGCCGAAACCTTGACGTTAACGCGATCCCCAATGAGCTTGACCAGACGCTCCTTGTTGGCGCGCTTGACCGCCGCGAACTGCTTTTGGAACCCCGGGTCCTGCGCATGCGCATCGAGCTGATGCAGCTTTTCGATGTCGTCGAGGAACTCGGGACCGATCCGATCGGTGATCAGCTTGGTCAGCGCCGGATTACACTGCATCAACCAGCGCCGCGGCGTAATGCCATTGGTCTTGTTGTTGATGCGCTCGGGATAAAGCTTGTGGAGGTCCGCAAAGACCGTCTGCTTCATCAGTTCGGTATGAAGCGCCGAAACGCCATTGATCGAGTGCGAACCGACGAAAGCCAATTGGCCCATGCGCACCCGGCGCCCGCCATTCTCATCGATCAGCGACACATTGGCCACCTGCTGGTCGGAGAATTTCGCATTGGTTCGCGCCTCGGCCAAGACCGCAGCATTGATCTGGTAGACGATCTGCATGTGCCGCGGCAGCAGCCGCTCCAGCAGCGCGACCGGCCAGCTTTCGAGTGCTTCGGGCAGCAGCGTGTGGTTGGTGTAGCCAAAAGTGCCCTTGGTCAGCTTCCAGGCATAGTCCCACTTCAGCCCATTCTCATCGACGAGAATGCGCATCAGTTCAGCCACCGAAATCGCCGGATGCGTATCGTTGAGCTGGATCGCGACCTTGTCCGGCAGCGAGCCTAGATCACCATATTGCTGCAGATGGCGACGAATGATGTCCTGCAGCGAAGCCGAGGAGAAGAAGAACTCCTGCCGCAGGCGTAGTTCCTGCCCGGCCGGCGTTGAATCGGCAGGATAGAGAACCCGCGTAATGGCTTCTGCGCGCGCGCTTTCTTCGAGCGCACCGATATGGTCGCCCGAGTTGAACTTGTCGAGCAGGATCGGATCGATGGGCTGCGCGCTCCAGAGGCGCAACGTATTAACGCGTGACCCGCGCCAGCCGACGATCGGCGTATCATAGGCAACTGCAAGCAGATGTTCGTTCGGCTGCCATTCCTGGCGCACCGTGCCATCGGGATCGGTCACCGGCTCGACATGCCCGCCGAAACCCACCTCATAGGCACTTTCGCGGCGCTCGAATTCCCATGGATTGCCATGCGCGAGCCAGTCTTCCGGCAGCTCGACCTGCCAGCCCTCGCTCATCTCCTGGCGGAAAAGCCCGTGCACATAGCGAATCCCATAGCCATAGGCTGGGATTTTCACCGACGACATGGATTCGAGGAAACACGCCGCCAGACGCCCCAGACCACCATTGCCCAGCGCAGCATCGGGCTCGAGATTGATCAGGTCGCCCAGATCGACATTGAGGTTCTTGAGCGCCTGCGCCACTGGCTCCATCAGGCCCACATTGCTCATCGCATCGCG
>CAJYKO010000214.1 GCA_913775215.1 uncultured Devosia sp.
CCGGCCGGGGTTGGCCCGGTGGTGCGGGGCGACAGGATCGAAGGCGCGATCGCGGGCGTGGGCACGGTGCGGACGGTGATCGGCTGATGGCGCCTATCTGGTCCGGACAGCAGGATGCCGCGCTCGTTGCGGTGTCCAAATGGCTCAAGGACAAAAATGGTCCGCAGGTCTTCCGGCTCTTCGGCTGGGCCGGGACCGGCAAATCGACGCTGGCCGTGCATCTGGCGCAGGATATCCGCTCGGTCAAATATGCAGCCTTTACCGGCAAGGCGGCGCTCGTCATGCGCAAGCGCGGCTGCAAGGGCGCGCAGACCATCCATTCGCTGATCTATACGCTCGTGAGCGAAAAAGAAGGCGAGCCGCGCTTTGTGCTTGACCCCGAAAGTCCGGCGGCGGATGCGGACCTGATCGTCATCGACGAAGTCTCGATGGTCGACGAACAATTGGGCGCCGATCTCCTGAGCTTTGGCACGAAGATTTTGGTGCTTGGCGACCCATTCCAATTGCCACCAGTGCAGGGGGCGGGCTTTTTCACGGCCGAAGAGCCCGATGTCATGCTGACCGAAATTCATCGGCAGGCGGCGGATAATCCAATTATCCAGCTTTCGATGGCGGTGCGCGAGGGCGGGTTTCTGGAGCACGGGCGCTATGGCGAGAGCATTGTCGTTGGGCGCGACAAGGTCGATCGCGATGCGGTGCTTGAGGCTGACCAGGTGCTGGTGGGGCGCAACAAGACGCGCCTGACCTATAATGATCGGCTGCGCGAGTTGAAGGGTCTGCCTTTCCATGAGCCGGTGGTTGGGGATCGCATGGTTTGCTTGCGGAACAATCCGCGCAAGAAACTGCTCAATGGGCAGATCTGGATCGCGACGGATGTGACGCGGCGCTCGAACGGCAAATGGAGCCTGATGCTTGCCGATGACGAGGGGACAGGTGAAGCGAAGGTGCTTACCCACAAGGCCTTCTTTTCGGGCGAAGAAGAAAGCATGGCCTGGGCCGAAAGGCGGCAATTCGACGAATTCACCTTCGGCTATTGCCTGACGGTCCACAAGGCGCAGGGCAGCCAATGGGACAATGTGTATCTGTTCGACGAGAGTTTTGTGTTCCGCGAGGAGCGGGCGCGGTGGCTCTATACCGGCATTACGCGGGCGGCGGAGAAGATTACGATTGTGAGTTGAGGAACACAGCATTCCTGGCTGAACGGGACATGAATAGCTGCGACATCATTCAGCCAAGTTTGATCCGTCATTGAAGGCCATTGCCTTGTTCCGCCAAGGGATTGCCTCCTCAAAGGACGATCCGCGCTTGCGTGGGAAACGGCGATACACCACTATCGTAATAGAGATTTCCCTCAAAGCGCCGGAGCCTTGTCCATGCACCATGGTACCCCACTGATCTCGACGATCGTCGCGGGTCTGGTGCTGGCCTATATTTTCGGGATGATCGCCAATCGGCTGCGGCTGCCGCCGCTCGTCGGTTATCTTTTTGCCGGTGTTCTGGTCGGGCCGCATACGCCGGGCTTTGTCGCCGATCAGGCGCTGGGCGCCGAGCTTGCCGAGCTTGGCGTCATCCTCCTCATGTTTGGCGTGGGTCTCCATTTCTCATTGAAAGATCTTATGAGCGTGCGGGCGCTCGCCATTCCGGGGGCCATTGCGCAGATTGCCGTCGCGACCGCGCTCGGCGCGGGGCTGGGCACGGTGATGGGCTGGTCGCTCGGCGGGGCGCTGCTCTTTGGTCTGGCGCTTTCGGTGGCGTCGACCGTGGTGCTACTCAAAGCCTTGCAGGATCGGCGCTTGATCGAGAGCGAGCGCGGGCGGATCGCTGTCGGCTGGCTGATCGTCGAGGATCTTGCCATGGTGCTGGCGCTGGTTTTGGTGCCAGCGATTGCGAGCCTTAATGGCGTCGATACCGGGGTGCATGACCCCTTCGTCTCGTTTGTCGAGCGGATCGTCAACGCGCCGGTGGGCATATGGGGCGTTTTGGCGATTACGCTCGTCAAGGTCGCCGCTTTTGTCGGCTTCATGCTGATCGTCGGGCGCCGGCTCATTCCCTGGGCGCTGCACCTGACCGCGCATACGGGGAGCCGTGAACTGTTCCGGTTGGCGGTTTTGGCGATTGCGCTTGGCGTGGCGCTGGGTTCGGCCGTGCTCTTTGGTGTGTCGCTGGCGCTCGGCGCCTTCTTTGCCGGCATGATCCTTTCGGAAAGCGAACTCAGCCATCGGGCGGCCAATGAAACGCTGCCGCTGCGCGATGCTTTTGCGGTGCTGTTCTTTGTGTCGGTGGGTATGCTGTTTGATCCCACCATCATCATCACCAATCCGCTGCCGGTGCTAGCCACGGTCTTTATTATCGTCGTCGGAAAGTCGATTGCCGCATTCGGTATTGTGCTCTTGTTCCGCCGGCCGGTGGCCACGGCGCTGACGATTTCGGCGAGCCTGGCGCAGATCGGCGAATTTTCCTTCATTCTCGCCAGCATGGGCGTCAGCCTTGCCATCCTGCCGCAGGAGGGTCAGGACCTGATCCTGGCTGGTGCGCTGATTTCGATCGTGCTCAACCCGATCGTTTTCTTCCTTTTGGAGCGGATGCGGCCAAAGCTCGAAACGCGTTATGGACGACCGGTGGCAGCTGCGGCTGCTGGGGCGGGCGATGTTCGGGTCGAGCCGGGTGAATTTGCGACCGTGTCGCAGGGGCCGGCGACCTCGGATATTCCGCGTGAGGCGGGCATCGAGCGCGGCGCGCCGGGTCCGGATGATGATCTCCACGAGCCGCTGACGATTAGCGGGCATGCCGTTCTGGTCGGCTATGGACAGGTGGGGCGGATCGTTGCCGATGGGCTCAAGACGGTCGGGCGCGAGGTTGTGGTGATCGAGGATTCCGATCATGACGTGGCTGCGGCACGTGCCGCTGGGCTAGAGGTGATCTACGGCAATGCCGCGAGCCAGGATGTTCTGAAACTCGCCAATCTTGGCGGGGCCAAGAATCTTCTCGTCGCGATCTCCAATGCCTTCGAGGCCGGGTCGGTGGTCGAGAGCGGGCGGAAGCTCAATCCCGAGATTTCGATCGTAGCGCGGGCCTATTCGGAGGAGGAGGAGACGTTCCTTCGCGGGCTCGGGGCCAGTGTCGTCATTCGCGGCGAGCGCGAAATCGGCAAGGGGATTTTGGCGCTCCTCAATTCCGGCGACGAGAAGCCGGGGCCGGTGACGCCGGAGCCGGAAGAGCCAAAACTGCCGCCGACGGACAATATATTGGCGCAGGTGGCGGGTACCGCGCTGATGGTGCAGCCTATTGCCGAAGTGGTCGAGATCGTGCGGCCGGAGGCGCGCGAGGTCGAAGTGCTGCATGCGCCGACGGTGATCGAATTGCCGCCGCCGGCTGTGAAGGAGCCGGAAGCTGCGGCTGTGCCACTGGCAGAGGTCGTTGAGATCGAGCAGGCCGAGGTCGTGGGCGAAGACGATACGCCCTCGATCGGCGAGCCGCCGCCGGCGATCGATGAAGTGGTGGTTGTGGCGCCGGCACCTGCTGAACCTGTTGCGCCAAAGGTTGAAGAGGCAGTGATCTCGGAACCGGTGGTGGACGTCGAACCGTCGACTTTGGTCGCGTCGGACCTGCCAGTGGTGGGGCCGGTCGAGCCGGTAACCCCTGCCGTGCCTGAAGCGCGTGTTGAGCCGGAAGTGTCAGTCATGCCTGACGAGCCGTCAGCGCGCGCAGAAGTGGGAAGCGATCCTGAGCCTGCCGTCCAAGATGCGCGGGAAACGTCGCAAACTGTTGCAGAGAATGGCGAAAACGGTGACAGTGAGGGTGAAAAGCCGGCTGCAGCGGATGACGAACCCGATGCGGACCCGGCTAAGACCGAGACGCCGGATATTCCGGTGGTCAAGCCGGAGCCGAGGGATTAGGCGCGATGATATCGCAAAAGGCCAAATATGCGTTGCGGGCCCTGGTGGCCCTGGCCCGCGCCGGACGGGGGGAGAG
>CAJYKO010000215.1 GCA_913775215.1 uncultured Devosia sp.
CTTCTTCGCCTTCTGGTTCTGGAAGGCATCGCGCGGCACGCTCGAAAGCAACAGGAACTTGCTCTGGCTCAGCTTTTTCCTGCTGCCAACGCCCTGGATCGCCATCGAGGCCGGCTGGTTCATTGCCGAGTATGGGCGCCAGCCCTGGGTCGTGGAGGGCGTCTTGCCGACCTTCTACGCCGCATCTGGCCTTAGATTCTGGGACCTCGTGATTTCGCTCGGCTTCTTCACGACGCTCTACACGGTGCTCTTCGTCATCATGATCATGCTGATGGTGCGCATCGTCAAAGCCGGACCCAAGGATCACCATTTTGCCGATACCGGCGACGAGGACGATTTCGTTGTCGCCGCGCTTCCCGTGACACCTCAGACCAAGGAGCTCGGAGCATGAGCGCCATTCCACTCGATTATGAAACCCTGCGCCTCATCTGGTGGCTACTGCTTGGCGTGTTGCTGATCGGCTTTGCTATCATGGGCGGGCGCGATCTCGGCGTCGGGGCGCTGCTGCCCTTCGCCGCTCGGACCGACGAAGAGCGGCGCGTGTTGCTCAATGTCATTGGGCCGACCTGGGAAGGCAACCAGGTCTGGCTGGTGCTGGGCGGCGGCGCGATCTTCGCGGCGTTCCCGCCCCTCTATGCAGTCAGTTTTTCTGGCTTCTACCTCGCGATGATCGTCATTCTGCTGGCGCTTATCCTGAGGCCGGTCGGGTTCAAGTTCCGTGGCAAGATTGCCGACCCAACCTGGCGGCAGGCCTGGGATTGGGCGCTCTTTATCGGTGGGGCCGTGCCGTCGCTGATCTTTGGCGTCGCCGTTGGCAATGTCCTGCTCGGCGCACCTTTCCACTTCGATGGCGCGATGCGCGCATTTTATACCGGCAATTTCTTCCAGCTGCTGATGCCCTTCGCATTGCTCTGTGGCCTGGTCAGTCTAGGCATGATCGTGACGCAGGGTGCGGCGGTGATCGTCGGCCGGACGAATGGTCTTTTGGCGGAGCGTGCACGGACCTATGGGACCTTGGCGGGTCTTCTGACGGTCGTGCTCTTTGCGCTGGGCGGGTTCTGGGTCGCGTTTGGTCTTGATGGCTATGTGATCACCAGCGCCGTCGATCCCTTTGCGCCCATCAATCCGCTCAACAAGACGGTTGAACTGGTGCGGGGCGGGTGGCTTGCCAATTATGGCGCGCATCCCTGGATGATCATTGCGCCGCTGCTCGGCTTTGCGGGTTTGGTCATTGCCGTGCTCGCGCTGCAGGCCCGCTGGCGGCTTGTGCCGCTTTTGGCGGCAAGCGCAGGGATTTTTGGCATCATCTCGACGGCAGGTCTTTCGCTCTTTCCATTCCTGCTGCCATCCTCGACCATGCCAAATGCAGGGCTAACCCTTTGGGACGCTTCATCGAGTCATCTGACGCTCTTCATCATGCTGCTTGTGACGGTCGTCTTTCTGCCGATCATCCTCATCTACACCGGCTATGTGTTCCGCGTGATGCGCGGGCCGGTTTCCGCGGCGGCACTGACGAAAAACCCCAACGCTTACTAGGAGAAACCCATGTGGTATTTTTCGTGGATCCTCGGCCTTGGGCTTGCGTGCCTCTTTGGCATTCTCAACGCCATGTGGTTTGAAATGCGCGAGGATCGTCGCGTGGCACGTGAGGAAGGAAAAGAACCTGCCCAATCGTTAACGCATGGCTCCTGACCATTTGGTCAAAATCCAAAAGCTGCCCGGGCGATGCGCGTACATTGCCCGGTTTTCCTTTGTTCTGAATGGTTTGGTGTTGCGTGGTCGCAGAGTTCTTACGGGGCACGGGCTCGGCCCATCTAAACCGAATATGAACCATATGCCTCTTTTGGATGCAATCAGTGCATAACGGATGTGCAGAGAGACTGTCTACTAATCACGACCAGGTCGCTGTACATAAGGGTCATCAAACGAAGGGGAACCGAAATGAACATTGCAAAGAAGCTTGCCGACTACGCCCGTTACCAGCGCACGATGCGCGAGCTGAACTCGCTCGACGCCCGTCAGCTGACCGATCTGGGCATTACGCGCGGCGACATCAAGTCGATCGCTCGCGGCACCTACACTGCCTAAGCTTTAAGCAAAAGCAGTCGTACGATGAAGGCGTCCACCAGGGCGCCTTTTGTCGTTTCTGGGGTTTGACTTTAGCGCGTCAGGTCGGCGACTATGCAGTCTAGCGCGGCGATCAAGTCACTGGGCTTTATGCGGATTTGCAGCCCGCGTTGGCCGCCGTTGAGATAGATCTCATCGTAAAGCTGCGCCATTTCATCGAGTGCGGTCGGCACGGGTTTGCGTTGACCTAAAGGGCTGATGCCGCCGACTTTATATCCCGTCAGACGCTCGGCGTCGGCAGGCTTCATCATATGCGCCGACTTGCCTCCAAGGGCCGCGGCGAGCTTCTTCATATTGACCTCTTCGTCCGACGGGACGATGGCACAAATCGGCTTGCCGTCGAGTTCGGCCATCAGCGTCTTGAACACCTCGCCGGGAGAAACGCCCATTGCTTCAGCGGCTTGCAGCCCGACCCGTTCGGCGTTGGGGTCGTAGTCGTAATGCGCCAGAGTGAAGGCGATACCGGCTTTGATAAGCGCTTGGGTGGCAGGCGTAGTCTTGGACATGTCGTTGTTTTAGCGCGAAAAAAACAAAGCTCAAGCCTCAGCGTTCGAGGTCCGGCCGCCGGACCCAGCGTGGGTCGTTCGCCGCGGCGTCGTAATCTTCCATGCCGACGTCGCGGAGGATGTGTGGGGAGAGACGGAGGGTCTGGATGGCCTTGTGGCGGTCGGACTTATCGGATGCTGTCGAAGTCCGAGG
>CAJYKO010000216.1 GCA_913775215.1 uncultured Devosia sp.
GGACTTCGCACTTTTGCACTCAAAATCCGTCCCTATCGCCTCGCCTCAAATGACGTCGACGGCGCCATACTTGTGCTGACTGAGATAACCGATCTTTTGTCGATGGACCGCCATGTCGAGCCGTTCGCGACCCTGCTCGATCTCGCGCTCCATCGACAAAAGATCGGTTATCTCAGTCAGCACAAGTATGGCGCCGTCGACGTCATTTGAGGCGAGGCGATAGGGACGGATTTTGAGTGCAAAAGTGCGAAGTCCATCCTGGCTGAGCACACGGCGCTGGATGGGCTGGCCGGTCTCGGCAACTTTTTTGGCATCGGCGAGATAGTCCTGAGATGCGAGGCGGCTTGCCACTTCCGAAAGCGAACGGCCACGGTCTCCCGCCTGAAGCGGGAAGACTGTAGTGGCGGCGGAGGTATAGCTTCGGACGCGCAAGTCCCTGTCGAGGACGACGACGGCAAGATCGGTGGAATCGAGAAAATTGCGTAGATCGGCATTGACGACCGAGATCTGGTCAACCTTGGTCTTAAGCTCGTCGTTGACTGTCGAGAGCTCTTCGTTGGTCGACTGAAGCTCCTCGTTCATCGACATCATTTCTTCATTGGAGCTTTTCAGCTCCTCATTTGCCGTTTCGAGTTCTTCGACGGCTGAACGCAGGCGATGCCGGGTCAGGCGCAATTCGCTTTCGAGCGCCTCGAGGTGGTCGTCGCCATTCGTTTCATCAAACGTCTCGCCTTCGGCAAAGACCGCGAAAGGCGCAGATTCCTGGAAAACGAAAAGGAACGTGCCATCGGCAAGCGGATCGCAGACGACTTCGATGGTCAAGGTGCCGAAATCGGACTGGACTTTCACATCCCGCGAGACGGCCCTGCGCTTGCTTTCCTTGGCCTGCCGAAGGAGCGGCGTGATCAGATTTCGCAGTCCAGGCCGGGCAAGCGAAGTCGCGCTTGCCGTGTCCATGGGCGTTACCGGAAAATCGAAGAAGCGACCGAGATTGCCATATGCTGCGGAGATCAGCCCTTCGCCATCGACAACGAGGCTGGCCGGGACATAGCGCTCCATAAGACGCGACTTGGCGAGCGAGCCTTCCTTGATACCGCGCGTCGCTTCACCGGCCTCGCGATCGTTACGCCGCATGGGCGCCTCCCCTCGCCCGCCCGGCAGTTCCATCGGATAACTTGGCGATGTATTGGACCGCTTGAAAATGCGTGCCTGCGCGTCGACGGCCGGGAAAAGATTGTCGAACCGGCCAACGCTTTCCGATGGACCAAGCACCAGAAAGCCGCCTGGTTTCAGCGCATAATGGAGGAGCGGCAGAACAGACTGCTGCAGCTTGTCGTTAAAGTAGATGAGAAGATTGCGACACGAGATCAGATCGATCCGCGAGAATGGCGGATCCTTGACCACGCTGTGGTTGGAGAAGCGGATCAGGTCGCGAATATGCGAGGCGATGGTGAAATGGTCCTTGCGGGGGACAAGATATTTTTCCCTCAGCCGAACCGGAATGTCGGCCATGGCAGAGTTCGGATAAGATCCGTCCCGCGCAATCTGCAGCATCTGCTCGTCGATATCTGTTGCAAGGATCTGCAGGGCGAGAGGCTTATTCAAGGCCTCAGCCGCTTCGGCGAAAAGCATGGCATAAGTATAGGCTTCCTCGCCTGAGGAGCAGCCCGGTATCCAGACGCGGATGCCTTCTTCATCGTATTCGGCTTCGACGAGTGACTTGATGGCCTTTTCCGCGACCTGGCGGAAGATCGGTTCGTCGCGGAAGAAGCGTGTAACGTTTATCAGGAGGTCGCGAAAAAGCGCTTCACATTCCCCTCGGTCAGTACGCGCTCGATCGAGGTAGTCTCGACCTTTGGCGATGCCGAGGACGTGCATGCGGCGCTCGACACGCCGGACAAGAGTAGAGCGTTTGTAGCCCGAAAAATCATGGCCCACGGCCGTGCGCAGCACACGGCAAAGTTCGTCGACATGATCGGCCACAACTTCGGCCTGATCGCTGTCGTCGAGACTGTGCCGGTTGAAATAGGCATGGAGGCGCGTGATGATTTCGGCGGGTGCGGCGACGTAATCGACGAGGCCCGTACCAACGGCAGATAGCGGCATGCCGTCATATTTGGCCGTAGTGGGATCCTGCACCACGCTGATGCCGCCATGCTCCTTGATGGCTCGAAGACCCGTTGTGCCGTCGGCACCGGTCCCCGACAGGATGACACAGGCAGCGTTGGTCGTCTGGTCAAGCGCGAGGGAAACGAAGAAATCATCGATTGGCCGGCGCAGGCCGCGTGGCTGTTCGAAATCGGTGAGCGTCAGCCGTCCATTCTTGATGGCAAGGCCGTGGCCAGGCGGGATGATATAGACTGTATCAGCCTCCACCTGTTCGCCACCTTCGCACTGCTTGACGACCAGCTCCGTGTGCCGATCGATTAATTGCGCCATCATGCTTTCATGGTTGGGATCAAGATGCTGGACGACAACAAAGCACATGCCGGGGGCGGTACCAGAGGCGGAAAACATATCGCGTAAGGCTTCGAGGCCACCCGCTGAGGCGCCAATGCCGACAATCGGCACATTGGATTGGTGCTGCACCTGTTCAACCATTTCAGCTTCGTTGACGGTCACGACTTGGCCGACTCCAACTGAGAAAGGATCATTTTGGCCTGAGCGATCATGGCAGCAGAATTGGCAATGGTGGCCAAGGACCCATCAATGATCAGGCCACTTTCCTGCAGAACTGGCGACAAGCCGGAAATGGCTTGCGAGAGTTGCGCATCATAATCGTGAAGCATGGAAAGGTGAGATCGGCTCACATCAAATTGCGAAGCAAAGATATAGGCGGTCTTGCCGTTCGAGCCTTTGAGCTTGGACATAAAAAGCAGATTGACGAAAGGCCGGTCGTCCTTGGTGAAATTCACGATTGGGGTACGCACGGTTTCAACCTGCGGTTCAGTCAGGAACCGGTGAATATCGGTACGAGCATCGGTATTTTCCGAACGGCCACGGCTGGCTGAATCCTGAAGAAACCGACAATTTTTCCCCACGACCTCTTCGCTGCCATAGCCTGTGAGATCGCAAAACGCTTTGTTGACCATGGCAAGCCGATGGTCGTCATCGACATTGGCCAGCGCAAGGGCGACCCTTGTGCCATTCATATAATTGGCAAGTTCTGGACTAATCTGACGATCTGCCACGCTTTTCTCCAAAGTTGGATCATGGCCGTGGCCGGATCGCATGAACGATGTTCTGCCCATAACGAGAATCAAGGCGAGGAAGTTCGTTCCTTGGCCTTTTAGTTGGCTTAGACGTGTTCAGGGCATCACACTGGCCAACTGCTAACAATCAATGTCAGGCGGGGCAGATTTGTCTAGGCCAATTAAGGCGATTAGCTGGCGGCCGCTCCCATAATGGAGATTGATCCATGCCGCGCACTGCCATGAAGGTTAGCGACACTTTGCTTATGTGCAAGTCCGGAACCCTGCGGAAGCGTTTGCCATTGTCGTACGCTGCACCCCGCAGCCGTTGTTCCTGCTCGCGGCTTCTCACCTTCTCCGAGAAGGCGGACGTGCGCTAACCAAGGTTTTGCAATGCCAGTTTCCGCTTCCGACCAGGGCGAGCGTCCTGTCCCTCGCGCCAGCTACCGCCTTCAGCTCAACAAGGATTTCGGTTTTCCCGATGCCGAAAAACTGGCGACCTATCTCGGCAAGCTGGGCATCAGCCATGCCTATCTTTCCCCGATCCTCAAAGCGCGCTCGGGAAGCACTCATGGCTATGACACGGTGGATCACACTGTCATAAACCCCGAAATCGGAACGATCGAAGAGTTCCGGAGCATGGCCAAAGCGCTGAAACGCGAAGGCATTGGCATCATCCTCGACATCGTTCCCAATCACATGGGTATTGGGGGAGCCGAAAATCCTTATTGGCTCGATGTGCTCGAATGGGGGCACGACAGCCGCTATGCAGACTGGTTCGATATCAACTGGTCGCCGTCCGAACCGTCACTCAAGGATAAGGTCTTGATGCCGTTTCTTGGCTCGGCGCTCGGCGAAGCCGTCGAGAATGGCCGCATGGCACTGCGCTTTGATGAGAGTGCGGGCAGTTTTGCCATCTGGGCGGAAGATACGCACAAGCTGCCGATCGATCCAAGGCACTATGGCGACATCCTCAAGCATGCAGAAGGGCTCGATGAGAGCGTGGCGTCGGGATGGGGAGCAGGGACCGACGTTGCCGAGCAGCTTAAAAAGCGGCTGATCGAGCTCGACCCAGCAAAGATCGACGCCGCGACCATGCACTTCAACCGCGCAAGCGGACAAGCTGATCTGCTGGCACTAATCGACCGGCAGCACTGGCGAGCGGCACGCTATTCGGTAGCAGCGGACGACATCAATTATCGCCGATTTTTCATCGTTTCAGACTTGGCGGCGATCCGCATCGATCGCGAGGACGTCTTCGACCACGCGCACAAACTGGTGTTCGAACTGATTGAGGAAGGTCTGATCGAAGGTCTCCGGATCGATCATATCGATGGCCTCTACGACCCCAAGGCCTATGCCTTGAAGCTGCGCGAGGCTTGTCCGCGACCGATCTATCTCGTGGTCGAAAAGATCCTGGCGCCAGACGAAGCCCTGCGTGCCGATTGGCAGGTGGACGGCACGACAGGCTATGAGTTCGCCAATATCATCGCGCAGTTGCTGGTTGACCCGGCTGCCGAAGATAAGCTGACCAGGTTCTATCGCGAGTTCACGGGAGAAACGAATACGCTCGACATTTTGGAGCGAGAAGCCAAGCTCGAGATCATCGACTATGAAATGTCTGCCGAGCTTGATGCGTTGACCACACGCCTCTGTGCCATCGCGCAGGGCAGAATGGCCTCGCAGGACCTGACGCGCAACGGCATTCGCAATGGCCTGAGGCATTTCATCGCGAGCCTTTCGGTTTACCGAACCTATGTCGATGGCGCCGCCACCAGCCAGGATCGCGCTTATGTCGAGGCCGCACTGGAAGACGCGCGAAAAATGGCCCCAACGCTCGATGGTGCCGTTTTCGATTTTATCCGGGCGGTGGCGCTTCTTGAAATCAAGGGCGATGACGTCGTTGAAACAGCAATGCGGCTCCAACAGTTCACGGGGCCAGCCATGGCCAAGGGTCTCGAGGACACGGCGCTCTATCGCTACAACAGGTTGATTGCGCTCTCCGATGTGGGTGAGCGTCCGGACCAATTCTCTGCGACGGCGGAGCAATTTCACGACTTCAACCGCAAGCGCCGCGAAAACTTTCCAAATGGCATGCTCACGAGTTCGAGCCACGACACCAAGCGGGGCGAGGATGTGCGGGCGCGTATTGCCGCCCTGTCGCTGCTGCCCGATCAATGGATCGAAAAGGTGCGGCAGTGGGGTGGTGCATTCGGCGAGAAGGTCGATCCGAATGACCTCTACTATTTCCTGCAGCAGCTGGTAGGGGCTTGGCCGACAGCGTTCGCGGGCGCGGCAGCGATAGACCCGGAACAGCTTGAAGAGTTTCGCGAGCGGACGCGGGGCGCGATGACGAAGGCCGTGCGCGAGGCCCGGCGGCACACGACCTGGACAGCGCCATCGGAAAACTATGAGCAGGCCGTGATGGAGATGGTCGACCAGGCCCTTGATCCAAGCGGAGCATTTCTCGCCGACTTCCGGCGCTTTGCCGATGCAATCGGAGCACTTGGCGTGCGCAACAGCATCGTGGCAGCGACACTGAAACTGACGGTGCCGGGCATGCCCGATATCTATCAGGGCGCCGAACTTTACGAGCAGAGCATGGTCGACCCCGACAATCGCCGGCCGGTCGATTTTGCAGAACGCGAGACTTTGCTCAGCAACCTGCCCGCCGATCTCGGCATAGCCATGACAGACTGGCCATCAGGTGCTGTGAAACTGGGGGTGATCAGCCGCTTGCTCGCGCTCCGCAAGGAGAAACCAGCGCTTTTTGCGGCTGGGAGCTATGAGCCAGTAATGCTTGAGAACGCCAGAGCCATCGGGTTCATTCGACGGCACGGTCAGGACGCCATTCTCGTTTTGGCTTGGCTCGGGCCCTCCACAGATGTCCCGCAGGAAGCCGTCGCGCTGCCTAAAGAGCTTACCTCGGCACAGTGGACCGATGTGTTTACCGGTCACGAGTTTGAGCTTGGATCGTTGAGGGATCTGTTGGGCGATTTGCCAGCCGCGGTATTGCGGCTGGCATAGGGATCAGACCGGTTCAGTGGCGCGATCGCGGGTATGCCATGCCCCATCGCGCCACTCGCGGACGGTGACGGAGATCAGCTCGTTGCTGATATCAATGAGATTGTAAGCATTGGGCTCACCGCGCAAACGGGTCGAAATGGCCGAGGAGGCCTGAGCCACCAGGATCGGCGCGACGACCGACTTGCTCAGACCCATTGGCTGCCCCTCGCGCCTGGCATCCTTGGCTTCATGCTTTCGGACATAAGACAAGTGGAAGTGTCCAGAAAGAACGAGCCGCACGCCAAGGCTTGCGAAGGTTTCAAGCGCATCGTCAGCCCGCTTCACGCGCTTGGTTTTCTGGATCATCGGCTCCGTGGGAAAAAGCAGCGGATGGTGGGCCACGATCACCCGGACGGCATTAGGCGACGCTTTGGCAAAGCGTTCGTCAAGATCGCCGAGCTGGTCGCGAGAAATCGTGCCGTGGCCCCAATTCCATTCAAGGCGCGCCCGGCGTGACGTACGCATGCCGACGAGCGCAACACCATCCATCTCAAGGAATGGTTCGAGGTCGTGGGAGATGTATTTTTTATAAAAGCCGTAGGGGTTGAGAAAGCGGCGGAAGATATTGACCGCTGGCACGTCGTGATTGCCTGGCACGGCGAAGACAGGGGCGGAAAGCTTATCGAGGAATTCGCGCGCCTGCTCGAACTCTTCCTTGGTGCCGATCTGGGTAAAATCACCGCTCGCAACGATGAGGTCGGCACGCTGGGCATTGATGTCGTCAGCAAAGCCCTCGGCGAGCTCGGGATCATGATGGCCGAAATGAAGGTCGGAAATGTGCAGAATTTTCATGCCGCTTCCACCGCCACCGCAGCCTCTGCCGGGACAATGACTGAAAGCGCTTTAGGTTTGATGGTGAAATTGAGCGGGGTGTGAAGGGTTTCCACTTCGCCATCGAGCATCACCTTGATGAGCGAAGTTCGTGTGTCGATGGTGACGCCCGAAATACTCTCCATGGTCAGCGCTTCGTCATTGCGCCAGCGACCGAGGATCATGCTCACCGTCAGGCGAAGGAAATCGCGGGCGTTGAGATGCTTCAGCACGTAGAGCGTCAGCGTGCCGCGATCCAGGCTTGAACGTGCGAAGAACTGGCCAAGGCCTTCATCATAGGAATTGCTGGCCACTGCCAGCGCCTGAACGCGCTCTATACGGCGCACCCCATCGGTGGGTTCAATGACGGCCGCGAAGCGCTTGGCACGTGCGAGGCGCCGGAAGAAATAGCGCAAGACGCCGATCTTGGCGCCCGCATCACGGCGACCGCGGATCTTTTCGCGTCCTGCAGCTACACCCGGGATCAAGCCAACGACGACTTTATGCAGGAAGATGCGTCCGTTGACTTCACCA
>CAJYKO010000217.1 GCA_913775215.1 uncultured Devosia sp.
ATGCGCTGCGATTCGAAGACGTATTTAGTGAAGTCCGGCCGGATCACCACGGCATCGGGACAGGCCTTCAACGCCTTGAACATCGGCATGGCCGAGCGCACGCCATAGGTCCGGGCGATGTAGCAGCAGGTCGAGACGACGCCGCGCGTGCCGCCACCGATGATCAGAGGTCGATCGCGCAGACTAGGATCATCGCGTTTCTCAACCGACGCATAAAAGGCGTCGCAGTCGACATGGGCGATGGAGAGCGTGAAGAGTTCCGCGTGGCTGCGAATCCGGGGCGAGCCGCATTTGGGGCAACGGCGCGGTTCAGCCGCTGCCGATCCAAAATGCAGACAATCGCGGCACAGCCAATCCATCGCGCTGCTTTAGCCGCCTGGGTTGAGCTTGTGCCAAAGGCGCATGAAGGTTTCGGGTGTGATTCCGGCATTGGCACAGAGGGCGAGCAGAATCGGTTCGTTCGAGGCAAAATAGTCTATGAGGCCAGTCTGCAGCCGCGTGGTGCCCACTGCCTGGCGCAGCGACTGTGGATCAAGGCCTGCATATTGCATGAAGGCCAGCAGTTCATCGGGATTCTCGGCCAAGTAGCCAAGGCAGGCATCGGCAACGGTTGTGAGATCGGGCGTTGACGGTTTGGCGAGTGGCACTGAAAGGCCTCATTTGAGGTTTTGTAACGGTTTCAATGTTACCCGATGCAATCGGGGAAGCGAAGGGCTGAACCGGCATTGCGGGCGCGCAAGTGAGGACCCATGTCCAAGACTGTAATGATCGTGGAAGACAACGAGCTCAACATGAAGCTCTTCAACGATCTCCTCGAATCGCGTGGCTATCGCGTCATCCAGACCCGCAATGGGCTGGAGGCGCTCGATTTGGCGCGGGCTAATATGCCCGATTTGATCCTCATGGATATCCAGCTTCCTGAGGTTTCGGGGCTGGTGGTGACCAAGTGGCTCAAGGACGATGAGCAGTTGGCGCATATCCCGGTGATCGCCGTTACGGCCTTTGCCATGAAGGGCGACGAAGAGCGCATTCTGCAAGGTGGTTGCGAGGGTTACATCAGTAAACCCATCTCCGTGTCTCACTTTCTGGAAACCATTGCCCGCTACATTGGCCCGGCCTGACGATTTCGGAGCCTGTCTCTGATCGAAGGAAGTTCGGACGCCTGACGCGGCCGGGCGTGGGAGTGATTGCGGGAGAAGTGACGTGACGGCGCGCGTATTGATTGTCGACGACATTCCAACGAATGTTCGGTTGCTCGAAGCGCGGCTGACGGCTGAATATTTTGAGGTTTTGACGGCTACGTCTGGCCCGCAGGCGCTTGAAATCTGCGATACGAATGAGGTCGACATCGTCCTTCTGGACGTGATGATGCCAGTGATGGACGGCTTCGAGGTTTGTCGAAGACTTAAGTCCAATCCTAAGACGCACCACGTGCCGGTGCTGATGATCACCGCGCTGGATCAACCCTCCGATCGGGTGAAGGGGCTTGAGGCCGGGGCAGATGATTTCCTGACCAAGCCGGTGGATGATACGCAGCTGATGGCGCGTGTTAAGAGCCTGTCACGTCTCAAATCTTTGACGGACGAACTCCGCGCTCGCGCAATGACAGGCCAGCAAATTGCCATCGAAGATGCACTGCGCGCGATGGATACGATTTCGGCAAGCGGCGGCAATGTGCTGATCATCGACAATGATCGCCGCCATGCGGAGCGCGTGCAAAGCTACCTTTCCGAAGAGCATAAGGTAGACATTCTGCTCGAGCCGGCGGACGCGGTTTTTCAAGTCACTGGAGCGAGTTACGAGCTCGTGCTGATCAGCATGGCGCTGGGGGATTTTGACCCGCTACGGGTCGCCTCCCAGGTGCGGACGATCGATCATTCGCGTAACATGCCGATCATCCTGATGGCCGATGAGGGCGACAAGGCGCGCGTCGTTCGGGCGCTTGATCTTGGGATCAACGATTTCATCAGCCGACCGATCGAGCGCAATGAGCTCAAGGCGCGGGTGCGGACGCAGATCCGGCGGCATCGTTATGCCATGGAGCTACGCGAAAGCGTCAATCATTCGATCGCGATGGCGGTAACGGACGATCTGACCGGGCTTTATAATCGGCGCTATTTCGATAGACATCTCAATGTCTTGCTGGGCAAGGCGCAGAGCCAGGATAAGAACCTGGCGGTGATGATTTTGGATATCGACCACTTTAAATCGGTCAACGATACCTATGGGCACGATGCCGGGGACGTGGTGCTGAAAGAGTTTTCGGCGCGGGTGAAACGGAATATCCGCGGGGTGGATCTCGCATGCCGGTTCGGTGGCGAGGAATTCGTCGTCATCATGCCCGATACAGACGTAACCAGTGCCGAACTCATCGCTGAGCGAGTGCGGCAGGCAATTGCCGAAAAGTCATTTGATATCAATGGTCAAAGGCCATTGTCCGTAACCGTTTCGGCGGGCGTCTCGTTCAATGAGAATGCAGCGGATACGCCGGAAAGCCTGATCAAGCGGGCAGACCTGGCGCTTTATCGCGCGAAGCGCGAGGGACGGAACCGCGTAATCCTTGATGCGGCTTGATAAAATGCCGCCTATTAGGGTTATCTGTTATAATTAACAAGAGGTTACCAGCGCGCAAGCGCTGGATATGCTTGAGTTTTTGGGACCGTAAAGTAGGTTGAGTTCCAGACGGCAGCGGCTAATGGCCCGGGCGTCTTAGAGCTCCCTACGGCTTTTCTCAGGTCCGCCGCAACTCCTGAGTTCCGTAGGACGGTTGGTCCGGACGCGGTGAGAGTGGCCTCTTCGACGTACCGCTCCGGACCAGCCACTCATTCTTCGAACAGGTTATGGTTAGGCGTTCCGATGTTAGCATTCCGTTAACATCAAGATGGGCGTTTGGCCGAATGGGTTACATGGAATACAAAAAGGCCCCGCACGATGTGCAGGGCCTTCAAAGGCTTGGAAAGGTCAGATCAAATTACTTGATCTTGGCTTCCTTGAATTCGACGTGCTTGCGCACGACCGGATCGTACTTCTTGAAAGCCAGCTTTTCGGTCTGGGTACGGGCGTTCTTCTTGGTCACGTAGAAATAGCCGGTATCAGCAGTCGACACGAGCTTGATCTTGATGGTGGCGGCTTTTGCCATTTTCGTAGTCCTTATCAAAACGAAAAGGCGCCGCGAGCCAAGGCAGCGCCGGAATTTGGCCGCAACCTACGGATTTGGCCGATAATGTCAAGCAGATAGAGGGTCGGGGGAGGCGTAGCGGCGGAAATGCTGGACCGTCGGGAGATAACGGCAGGACCGGGGCTTGGACTAGTCTGCTCGTCGGGTCATTTGGCTGAGTAAATGACTCAGCGAGCGGAGTTTTAAGCCTATCTGCGGCGATTCTTGGTCTCCCCTTTCCGTCTCCATCAAGGGGCGAGGGAAAGAACGCGTTAGTCGTGCTTGCCGGTGCCAAAACCATACATTCTCGCCGACCACTGCAGGCCAACAATGGCGCCCTTGATGGAGGGGAGCATGGCGAGGGGGAGGATGATCGCCAGGGGGATCATGGAAAGGAGGTAGGTCATCGGGTTGACGTGCCAGACCATGTCCATGTGCAGCATGATGCCGACGAGGAGGTGGCCGACGATCATGATGGCGATGTAGGGCGGGAAGTCGTCGGCGCGGTGATGGCTCAGCTCTTCGCCGCAGACATCGCACTTATCGGCGACCTTGAGGTAGGCGCGGAACATCTTGCCCTGGCCGCAATGCGGGCACTTGCAGAGAGTACCGCGCCAGATGGCTTGGCCGGTGCTGCGGGTTTCGAGAGTGGTTGCGTTATCGGTCATCGCACTATCTCTTTCTCCGGCCCTTGGGGCCGAAGCTCTTATTTGGGCGTTTTTGCGGCCGGCGACCAGATGGCGGATTGCCGCGGGTTCCTTCGGACAGGAGTTCGAAGCGTAGTGCGCCGGCTACTGGTGCTGCCTCCAGGAGGCGGACGGTCACGCGGTCGCCGAGGGTGAAGGTTTCGCCGCCGCGCTCGCCAATCATCGCCTGCCGCTCTTCTACATAGCGATAATAGTCCTGACCGAGGGTGGAAGCGGGGATAAACCCGTCAGCGCCGGTTTCGAGGAGGCGGATGAAGAGGCCCGAGCGCGTGACGCCGGAAATGCGGCCCTCGAAGCGTGCGCCGATCTTTTGCGCTAGGAATTGCGCGAGGAGGCGATCAGAGGTTTCGCGTTCGGCCAGCATGGCGCGGCGCTCGGTGGCCGAAATATGCTGGGCGATGCCGGTGAGCTTTGTTTCTTCCTGCTCGGTGAGGCCATCATTGCCGAGGCCGAGAGCCTTTACCAGCGCGCGGTGCACGATCAAGTCGGCGTAGCGGCGGATAGGCGAAGTGAAGTGGGCATAGCGGTCGAGATGGAGACCGAAGTGGCCGTAGTTCTCAGCCGAGTATTCGGCCTGCGCCTGGCTGCGCAGGACCATTTCGCTGACCTGTTCGACATTCCCGGCCTTGCGGGCCTGATTGAGAATGCCGTTGAAGTCTGACGCGCGCACCGAGTCCGATTTCTTGACCGCAATATCGAGGCTGCCGAGGAATTCGCGCAGGCTTTGCAGTTTTTCGGACGAGGGCTCATCGTGGACACGGTAGAGCAGTTCCTGACGCTTCTGTTCGAGCTTTTCGGCGGCAGCGACGTTGGCCGCGATCATCATTTCTTCGATGAGGCGATGGGCCTCGAGGCGATCGGGGATGCGGATGTCGGCGACCATGCCCTTGTCGTCGAGAACGATCTTGCGCTCGGGCAGATCGAGATCGAGCGGACCGCGCTTGTCGCGGGCTCCTGCCATAGCGTCATAGGCGGCCCACAGCGGGCGCAGGATCGGCTCGAGCAGCGGGCCGGTCTTGTCATCGGCATTACCGTCAATGGCGGCCTGAGCCTGCTGGTAACTGAGCTTTGCAGCCGAGCGCATCAGGATGCGATGGAAAGAGTGGCTGATCTTGTTGCCATCGGCATCGAGCACCATGCGGACGGCGAGGGCGGCGCGGGCTTCACCCTCCTTCAGCGAACAAAGTTCGTTGGAAATACGCTCGGGGAGCATGGGCACGACGCGGTCGGGGAAATAGACCGAATTGCCGCGGAGATAGGCTTCGCGATCGAGCGCCGTGCCGGGGCGGACATAGGCGGCGACGTCGGCGATGGCGACGGTGACGATATGCCCGCCGGGGTTTTTTGGGTCTTCGTCGGGCGCCGCATGGACGGCGTCGTCATGGTCCTTGGCGTCGGGCGGGTCGATAGTGACCAAAGGCAGGTCGCGCCAGTCTTCGCGGCCTTTTAGCGTCGCCTCCTTGGCTTCCTCGGCTTCGCGAATGACGCTCGTCGGGAAGACATAGGGGATTTCGAGATTGTGGATGGCGATCATCGACACCGCGCCTTCGGACGCGGGGTTGCCGATGACATTCGTCACCTTGGCGCGCGGAATCATCAGGCGGCCCGAGAGTTTTACCTCGACCTCAACGAGGTCGCCGTCCTTGCTCGCGCCGAGATCGCCGAGCGGGATACGCATTTCCTTCTGCTTGCGATCGACGGGAATGAGGCGCGCGCCTTCGTTGTCCATGCGGACGATGCCGATCTGGGCGCGACGGGGCTTGTCGAGCACCTTCATCGGCTTGGCGATGTAATGTGGGATTTCGCCATCGCCGGCATCGATGCGGGCAAGGATGCGGTCGCCGGGGGCTGGTGCGACGCGGG
>CAJYKO010000218.1 GCA_913775215.1 uncultured Devosia sp.
TCATCGACGACGTCGAGATCGAGACGCTGATCAAACTCTTTTCAGGGATGAGCCGCGATCGAGTGCGCGAATTGGCGCGGGCGGTGGCGGACAAGGACAAGAGCAATTTCCGCTGCGAAGAGGACGAGTGCGTGGCGCTGGTCAAGAAGCTCGGCGCGCTGGCGGGTGTTTCTGGACTGGAGATGGCAGCATGAGCGCGCGGGTTCTGATTATCGTGCCGACGCTGAATGAAAGCCGGCATATTGCGGGTCTGCTCGATGGGCTGCTGGTCGAAGCCGAGGTGCTCGACGCGACGATCGTCGTTGCCGATGGCGGCAGCCACGATGGGACGCGGGAGATCGTGGCAGCGCGGGCGGCGAGTTCGACGCGTATTCACCTGATTAATAATACGCGCCGCATTCAATCGGCGGCGATCAACCTCGCGGTGGCGCTCTATGGGGATCGCGCGGATTATCTCATTCGCATCGATGCGCATGGGACTTATCCGCCCGACTATTGCCGGGACCTTGTGGCCGAGGCGGAAGAGCGCGGCGTCGGCAGCGTCGTCGTGCCGATGACGACCAAGGGGCATGAGCCGTTTCAGCGGGCGGTGGCGACGGCGCAGAATTCGCCGATCGGCACGGGTGGTTCGGCGCATCGCACGGGCAATGAGAGTGGGCCGGTCGATCATGGGCATCATGCGCTGATGCGGGTCGATGCCTTCCGAGAGGTTGGCGGCTATGACGAGACGTTCCGCGCCAATGAGGATGCGGAGCTTGATTTCCGGCTACGGGCGGCGGGGCACACGATCTGGCTGACCGACCGGACGGGGATGATCTACTATCCGCGGGCGACGGCCAGCGGGCTCTTCCGCCAGTACTTCGGCTATGGCGGGGGCAGGGCGCGGAATATTCTAAAACACCGGATGCGGCCGCGGCTGCGGCAGATGGCGCCGTTGGCGATTTTGCCGGTTGTGCTCTTGGCGTTGCTCTCGATCTGGCACTGGGCCTTTCTGGTGCCGCTGCTGCTCTGGGGCATCGGGTGCATCGCACTCGGCGTGCATGCGGCGAAAAAGTACTATCCCGACTATGACATGCCGATGAGCCTGTCGCCGCTGGTTGGTTGGGCGGCGATGATTATGCACTTTGCCTGGTCGTCGGGCTTTTGGCTGCATCTGATCCAGCGGTCGTTCCGCAAGGGAGCGGTGTGATGGCGCGGATCGATATCTGTGTTTGCACCTTTCGTCGGCCATTTCTGGCCGAGACGCTGCGCTCGATCGGGCGGCTGGAACGCGGCGGGCATGAGATCCGGGTGATCGTGGCGGATAATGACACGACGCCATCGGCGCGGGGGCTCGTTGAGGCACTGGCGGCGGAACTGGCTTTGCCGGTGCGCTATGTGCATGCGCCGGAAGCCAATATCTGTATCGCGCGCAATGCCTGTCTGGATGCGGCGGAGGGCGACTTCATCGCCTTTGTCGATGACGATGAGACGGTGAGCCCCGGCTGGTTGCTGGCGCTGTTGGCGCGAGCCGAGGAGACGAGTGCGGCTGCGGTATTAGGGCCGGTGGCGGCAGTTTACGAAGCGGATGCGCCGGATTGGATGCGGCGCGGCGATTTTCATTCGACCTATCCGGTCTTTGTCGAGGGCACTATCCGCACGGGTTACACCTGCAATGTGCTGATCCGCTGGACCGCCCCATTCTCGACATTGCGGTTTGATCCAAGGTTGGGGAAATCGGGGGGCGAGGATACGTCGTTTTTTTACGCGCTGACCGATCTCGGTGGCACGATCGATTATGCACCTGATGCGCTGGTGGAAGAGCCAGTGCCAGCGGCGCGAGCTAACATGGGCTGGCTCGTCAAGCGCCGGCTGCGGTTTGGTCAAACGCACGGCATGTTGCTGACAGGGGGGCGGGCCAAGCGGCTGCCGGCGGTGGGCGCGAAGATCGCGTTCTGCTGCCTGATGACGGGGCTAACGGCCTTTTCGCCGATTGCGCGGCGGCGCAACTGGCTGCGGGCCATTCTTCACATGGGTGTGGCGGGAGGCATTCTTGGCCTCAGCCAGGCCGAACATTACGGCCATTCGGCCACGTCCTGAGCCTTCAGGCGGAGAACCACATGCTTGAAAAGAACCCCTTTCCCGAAGCCATGGCGCCGCAGCCATCGGACCTCAAGACCATAGACCTCGACCGCATCTTTTCGCTGGTGCGGCGGCAGGCCTGGATCCTTGGGCTCTGCGTGGCCGCCATGGTGGCGCTGGCGGTGTTTTACCTCACGCTGGCGCCGCGCAGCTATATGTCGGCGGGGCAGATCCTGATCGACAAGAAGCTCGAACAGGTAACGAGCGGGGAACAGACGGCGACGAGTTCGACCGATCTCGAAGCGCAGGTGCTCAACCAGATCGAGGTTCTGCGCTCGAGCCGCGTGGCCAAGGCGGTGGCGGAAGCGGAAAACCTGATGACCGATCAGGAATTTCTCAATCCGCCGCCCTCGTTCAGCCAGCGGGTGAAGAGCCTTTTCGGGCTTGGATCGGGCGGGGCAACGGGAACGCGGGAAGCAACGCTCGATGAAGTTGCCGGAATGCTGCGCGCCAATGTGGCGGTGGACCGCATGGGGCGCTCTTCGATCATTCGGGTGGGCTATGAAGCGGCGACGCCGGAACTGGCGCAGCGGATCGCGCGGGCCTATGGGCAGGCGCTGCTGCAGGATCAGCTCAATGCCGAACTCGAAGCGACCGGCGCGGCGGCCGATTGGCTGCAGCAGCGGCTCGCCGAGATTGGCGAAAGCCAGCGCCAGGCGATTTTGGCGATCGAGCAATATCGCAAGGAAACCGGGCTCAGCGTGGGTCAGGATCGCGACCTGACCAATCAGCGGATCGAAACGCTCTCGACCCAGCTTGCCGAGGCGCAGGCGGAGACGGCACGACTGCGGGCACTATCCGGGCAGGTCGAGGCGGTGATCGCGGAAGGGCCGGAATCGGCTTCGGCGTCTGTGTCGCTCTTGGCCGGAGCGCAATCGGATCCGGCGGAGATTTCGCTTTTGCGCAATCAGGTGGCGACGCTGACGAGCCGGATTGCCGAGGTGGAGGGCACCTATGGCCCGGATCATCCGCAGCTTGCCGTCTTGCGCGCGGAAAAGACCGCGCTCGATAATCGCATCTTTGCGCTGCTGCAGAACCTTGGGCAGCAATATCGGACGCAGCTTGCCATTGCGCAGCAGGCCGAGGCCGGGCTGCGGGCCGATATCGATGCCGAGGGCCAGAGTGCCGGGGCGATCAGCCAGGAACAGGTGCGCCTCAATGAATTGCAGCAACGCTCGGACGCGTTGCGGGCGCTCTATAATAGCTATCTGACGCGCTACGAAGAGGCGGTGCAGCGCCAGAGTTTCCCGATCCCTTCGGTGCGGATCGTGACCGAAGCGCTGATGCCGGACGATCCATCGAGCCCGCGGACGGTTGTGATCCTGATGGCAGCGATCATCGCCGGGTGCTTTGCCGGCGCGGTTCTGGGCATGCTGAATGAATTGCGCGAGCGCGGATTCCGCACCGGGGCGCAGGTGCGCCAGCAATTGGGCCTGCGGTTCCTTGGCTATATGCCGAAGCTACAGCTTGGGGCGGATGACACACAGGACATCCGGCGCAAGACCATTCGCATGCTGGTGCGCGGGGCGCTCGGTAGCAAGATGGGCCGCCGCTGGGGGGCGCCCTTTATCGAGTCCTTGAAGGCGACGCGGCTGGTGTTGCAGCCGGTGGCCGAGCGGGCAAGCCCGGTTCTGGGCGTGGTTTCGGTTTTGCCGGGCGAGGGGAAATCGACCTTTGCGCTATCGCTGGCCGAGATGCTGAGCGAATCCGGGGCGCGGGTTCTCCTTGTCGATGCCGATGTGGCGCCGGATATGGATGCGATGTCGCGCCGGGTGGTGCCGCTGCAGCCGGCGGAATGGCGCAGCGTCGCGACGACGGATGTCGAAAGCGGGATTGTCACGATTTCGGCGGGTGCTGCGGAGGTCGGCGGCGGGGATCTCTCGAGCATTGCGATGCAGAAGATGCTCTCGGAGGCGCGGAGCCAATTCGACTATATCATCCTCGATCTGCCGGCACTGGGGCCAGTGATCGATGCGCTGACCGTGTTGCCATTTACCGATGCGAGCGTCTTGGTGACCGAATGGGGCAAGACACCGCGGCGGCTGGTGCGCAGCGTGCTGGAGCACGAGCCGGAGCTGGCGGACCATATGGTGGGCGTGGTGCTCAACAAGGTCGACCTTGGGACGCTGCCGAAATTCACCGATATCGGGGGGATGGAGCGGTTTGCCTATAAGCGACGCGGGAAGGTTCAGGATCGGGAATTGGAAACGGCGCCATAGGGCGCCGTTTTGGCTTTTGGGGGCGCGAGGGGCGTGCGGCTACAGCAAGCGCTTATTTTTCGTCTTCAGCGAGGATGCTCTGGGCGATCTGCGCGACAGTTCGGTCCGAGAAGTCCCGTCTTTCGGCCTGTTCGATACCTTGCGCGAGATGGCGTTTCAGAAATTCGAGTTTAATCTCGTCATCGATGCGACGTCGCGTTTTTGAATGAGGGGCTTTTTGCATCACCGAACTGCTCCACTGCTGTTGGCGACACCTGACTCGGCAGCAGCAATTCGAACCATAGCGTGTGGAGGTCGCAAGACGGTGCACCGTCGACTGGCACTTTAGAGATTTATTGGATTTGGGAAAAGATTAGTCAGATTGCTGATGAGACGGGAATACCCCTCATCCGGCCCGTTGGGCCATCCCCGCTTTCGCGAGGACAGGCCCTTCTCCCACAAAGGGGAGAAGGAAGTCTGTGCGTGTTGAGGCTATTCCGCAGCCACTTTCATGCCGTCGATGAGGGCGGTGTGGAGGCCGAGCTTGGAGAGGGCGGCGAGGAAATCTTCGGCGATGTCGTCGCGGTCGAGGGCATAGGCAACGTTGGCGGCGAGGAAGCCGACCTTAGAGCCGCAGTCGAAGGACTGGCCTTCATATTTGACGCCGGCGAAGGGCTGGGACTTCATCAGAGTCTGCATGGCGTCGGTGAGCTGGATTTCCCCGCCCGCGCCGCGGGGTTGATCGGCGAGGAGGCTGAAAATCTCGGGCTGCAGGATATAGCGGCCGGAGATGATGAGGTTGGACGGAGCATCCTGCGGCTTTGGTTTTTCGACCATTTCGGTGATGGCAAAGCCGCCATCGGTACCGGCGCCGCGGCCGACGACGCCATAGGATGAGACTTCCTGGGGCGGTACTTCTTCGACGGCGATGACATTGCCGCCGGTGGTTTCATAGGCTTCGATCATCTGCTTGAGGACGCCGCGGCGGCCCTTAAACAGCATGTCGGGGAGGAGCAGCGCAAAGGGTTCATCGCCGACGATATCGCGTGCGCACCAGACGGCATGACCGAGGCCGAGCGGCTCCTGCTGGCGGGTGAAGCTCGTGCGGCCGGCCGAGGGCAGGTCCTGGCGGAGTTCTTCGAGTGCCTTGAGCTTGCCGCGGGTTTCGAGCGTCGTTTCAAGCTCGAACTGGCGATCGAAATGGTCTTCGATGACGCCTTTGTTGCGGCCGGTGACGAAGACGAAATGGGTGATTCCGGCTTCCTTGGCTTCATCCACCGCATATTGAATGAGGGGACGATCGACCACCGTCAGCATCTCTTTCGGCATGGCCTTTGTGGCTGGCAGGAAACGGGTTCCAAGGCCAGCGACGGGAAAAACGGCAGTCTTGACGCGTTTAACCACGGCTATCTCCTGATTGAGGGTAACAACGGGGTGAATTGGAACACGCAAAAGCAAGTCGAGAAAGCTTAAAGCGCTATTGCCGGTGCATGGCTTGCTTGCAGATTTGACGTTGTTTCATTCTGTCCCAATTGGGGCGGCCCAGGCGATGGCAAGGGGAAAGACGGCGCGATCGATTTGGACGGGATTGAGTATTGGCAGGTTCAACACAAGTCTAGAAGACAACCTATCGCCGATGTGCGACGTTGGACCCAACAAGGCTCCGTGCGATCCCTTACTACGCAGTCGTGAAGGACGATCGTATTCTCAAGGTCCCGGGAGGGGTGTATTTACGAAAGCCTGATAGGCAGAAAGCACGAACGTGCCGGGCAGGATCGGCCTGCCGCAGGGAGGCGAGGGTGAACGGAAAACGGCCAGAGGACAGCGCGGCGCACAAGGCGCCCCTGACGGCCCCGACGAGGGCGGACGAACGCGCGCCCTTTCCATGGCCCTGGGGACTTGTCGCCATCGGCGTCATGGCACTTGCCTGGGTCGGTATCTATCTTGTCTGGAACGGCGTGGTTTTCCTTTTTAACCTCTAGGGCATGAGTGTGAACTCGGCTTTTCGTCAGCCGGTTATTTGCAGGGCGGTGGCGGCCAGAGTTTAGGCTGCATTTTAACTTCTCTCTTCCAAAAGTTTGAGCACTCAATACTTTATCGGATGATTTGCGTTGGTTGGCGCTGACGCAATCGGGTGATTTTGTGGCTGGCCGTCTGCATGACTGCCATGCGCACTGAGCGTTGCCATGCATTTCCGATCATGTTTGCCTGCACCTCATGCCGGACGAGGTTAATGCTTCGTATCTTCCGGCAGGCAAATGCGGCGTCTCCGGATTGCGGTTCGGAGTCCACAATCTGAATGAGTCAAACCCGGTTTTCCGCGTGAGCAATGCCGCTTGCGTGAACCCTTTTGCACGTCACCAGCGGCGGGTCGTCTCGCCTTCTTAGCAAGCCCCTTTGCGAGAGAATTCGTTATGTCGATGATCAATGCCGAAGTCGGCCAGTCCTCCTATCCAACCAAGTCAGGCATGCCGCGCGGCGGCGTCGCCAAGCGCAGCTTCGACGTCGTTGCCGCCTCGATCATGTTGTTTTTCGCCCTGCCGGCGATGTTCTTCATCGCTGTATTGATGTTTTCGACCGATCGCGGGCCGATCTTTTTCGGCCACGAGCGGATTGGGCTCAATGGCAGGCGGTTCAAGTGCCTCAAATTCCGCTCGATGGTGGTCGACTCTCAGGAAGCCCTGCGGCGCCACCTTGAAATGTTCCCACAGGCGCGAGCCGAATGGGAGGAAACCCAGAAGCTGCGCAACGATCCGCGCATTACCTGGCTCGGCAAGTTCCTTCGCGTGACGAGCCTTGATGAATTGCCGCAGCTGATCAACGTCATCCGCGGCGACATGAGCCTCGTGGGGCCGCGTCCCATCGTGCAGGACGAAGTCAAGCGCTATGCCGACGAGATCGCCCATTATGCGGCTGTGCGTCCCGGAATTACAGGCCTGTGGCAGGTCAGCGGGCGCAGCGACACCGGCTATGATCAGCGCGTGCAGCTCGACAGCCGCTATGTGCGCGAGTGGTCGTTCAAGGGTGACATGGTGATCCTTGCCAAGACCGTGAAGGTCGTCGCCCTGCGAACCGGCAGCCGATAGGAGCGCGCCATGGCTATTCTTTCCCTTCGTCCTGGCGCTTTCCGTACTCGTAATGCAGGCCGCGATGCCGAAACGGATCAGGCACGCACGGAAACAGTGCGCAATGCCATCCTAATGGCCCTGGCCGATGCCCGCCGCGAGCGCGACGGGCTCAAGCAGCGCATGAGCATGTATTATGCGCAGGCGGCGACCATGCTCGATGCGTCGGACGATTATGCGCGGCGCGAAAAGGCCGATGAGGTGGTGATCCGTACCGCCGAGCAGGGCGCGGCAGCAGCGCGGCGCCGGGTGGCGGCGCTCGATGCGCAGATCGAAAAATTCGGCGCGCTTATCCTGCAGCTCGATGGCAATTCAGCCGAGGCGCCCGGCGAAGATGCCGGCGCCGGCGTGGCTTAGGCAGCCGGGACAGAACCATGCAGGACATCGAGCGCGGACACGAGGCTGCGCCGCTGATCTCAGTGGTGATGGCCAATTTCGAAGCGGGCGAGAAGATCGTCCATGCGCTGCATTCGGTGCTGCGCCAAAGCCTTTCCGACATCGAGATCATCGTCAGCGACGATTGTTCGGGCGACGATAGCCTAGCCCATGTGCGGCGGCTGATGGAGATGGATAGCCGTATCAAGCTCATCACAGCCGTGGCCAATGGTGGCCCGGCGCGGTGCCGCAATCGGGCGCTCGATGCGGCGCGCGGGAAATGGATCGCGGTGGTCGATAGCGACGACATCATTCATCCCGAGCGGTTCGAACGGCTGATCGCGGCGGCGGAAGCGCATGACTGCGATATTGTGGCCGACGATCTCCTTTTGTTTTTTGAGGATGGGTCCGTGCCCAAGCTCATGTTGGGCGAGGGGACCGATCATGCATTTCCGGTTTCTGCGGAGCGTTGGATTTTGGCAGGAACCGATGGGTCGCCGGCACTGGGCTATTTGAAGCCGCTGATCCGGGCCGAGCGGCTCAAGGCGCTGCGCTATGACGAGCGGTTGCGGATCGGGGAGGATTTCGACCTGATCCTGCGCTTGCTGCTCGATGGCGGGCGCATGCTGGTCGTGCCGGAGCCGTTTTATCTTTATCGGCGGCACTCGCAGTCGATTTCGCACCGGCTTTCGGTGAGCGATATGGAAGCCATGGTAGAGCGCCAGCGGGCAGTCATGCGGCAGCATGGGGCGCTCGATGAGCGTATCATGGCGGCTTTTGCGCAAAGGCTCGATGGGCTGCAGCGCGGGCTGACATTCGAGCGGCTGGTGGCGAGTATCAAGGGACGACGCTTTGGCAGTGCGCTGGCGCAGGTGGCGCGGCGACCGGTTTTGGCGCCAAAACTATTTGCCTCGATTACCGAGGGCCGGCAGCGGCGGGCGGCAGCGCCGGTGGTGATGGAAGCCTCACCAGTTCTGGTGCTCGGCGCAGGATCGGACCATGCGGTGCCGGACTATGTGCCGGCGCACCTGATCGATTGGTCCGCGCCGCGGCCGCGCGAAATCTGGCGTGAATTGGCGAGCCGTCGCGGGCAGGGGGCAGTGCGCTGCATACCGCTCGACGCGGCGGGAGAATATGCGGCCGGGTTTATTCCCGAAGCCGTGGTGTCGCATCCCGAGCGCGTGGAGCTGGCTTCATGATGGAGACGCGCGGCCAGCTGACGCTCAATTTCGCAACGCTGCTCACGTTCGGGGCTTTTGCCGCGCTGGTGCTGAACGCCATGTTCGGGCCGTTGGCGGCGCTGACCTTCATGGGGTGCGGCGCGCTTTTGATCGTCAGCAATCCGGGGCAAAGCATTGAAAGTCTTCGCCGGTGGTGGCCGGTGCTGATCCTGCCGGCCTATTGCATGCTGACCTCGCTTTGGTCGCTCTATCCAGCCAATTCCTTTCGCTATGGACTGCAACTGGCTTTTACGCTGGCGGTGGCCGTGGTCATCACCGGGCGGGTGTCGACATCGACGCTGATGCGGCTGATGTTTATCGTTTATGGCATCGGGGTTGTAGCAAGCCTGGCCTTTGGCAAGACCGGGCTCGGTGGCGCCTGGGTCGGGGCCTTTGGCAGCAAGAATGCGGTGGCGGCGCATATCGCGGTTTTCGCGCTGGTGTCGGTGGCTGTGGCAGCGGATCGGGACTCGCCGATCGTGTTGCGGTTGCTGGGGGGCGGTGGCGCGCTGCTGTCGGGGCCGCTCTTGTCGCTGGCGCAATCGGCGGGCGCTATTCTGATGGTGGCGCCGTGTCTTGCAGTGATTTTGTTGACGCTGCTGCTCAACCGGTTGACCGGAATGCAGAAGCTTTTTGTCATGACCATGATCGTCATTTTGGCGGCGGGGCTGACGCTGCTGATCATGGTGGCGGGAGATACGCTACTGGCCAGTGTACTCGAAGGGTCGGGCAAGGATGCGACGCTGACCGGGCGCACCGATCTTTGGGCGACGGGGCTAAGCTATATCGCCGAACGGCCACTGCAGGGCCTGGGCTATCGCTCGTTCTGGGTGATCGGCTTTGCTCCGGCCGAGGAACTCTGGGCCATGTTCGACGTGCCTTCGGGCGCGGGGTTCAACTTCCACAATACCTATATTTCCAACGCCGTCGAGATCGGCCTCGTTGGGCTTTTGATGCAGATCGTCATCATCTATGGCGGCGCTGTGGCCATGGGCCTCTATACGTTTGCGCGGCCAAATGCGCCCAATGCGCTGCTTCTGTCGTTGCAGCTTTTGATGATCCTGCGCAGCTTCATCGAAGTCGAAGTCTTCTTCGAGTTTTCCATCCGCTCGATCATGGGTGTTGCCACCCTCATCTATGCCGCCCAGGGGCTGATGGCCCTGAGGGCCCAGGCAGCGCCGCCGGCGCGTCGTCCCAAAGGATTATTGAGCCATGTCAGATTTTCAACGAGGCCTCGTCCATATCCGCACGCCGACCTATAAGCGCCCCGATGCCCTGCGGCGGGCGCTCTATTCGATGATCGACCAGAGCTGGCCGCATTGGATTTGCGATGTCTATGACGATGATCCGGATCAGGCGGCGCGGAGCGTTGTTACGGCGATCGGGGATGCGCGCATTCGCTACACGGCCAACACGCCACAACGCTTTGCGTCCAAGAACATAGATCAGTGTTTTAGCGCAGAGAATCCGCATGGCGCGGAATTTTTCTGCGTCGTCGAGGATGACAATTTCATCCTGCCGGATTTCTGCGCGGCCAATATGGCACTAATGGCGGAGGAGAAGGTCGAGATCGTCCTCCGCAATCAGGTGTTCGAATATGCGAGCGGCACGGCCGAGGCGCGGCTGTCGACGGTGGGTGTGCTCGATGAGCTGTTCACCGAAGGGCGCTACGCGGCCGGGGATTTCCGCATGTCGCTACTAGCCGGCATCGGGGTTTCGAATGGCGGGTTGTTCTGGTCGGTGAGGGCGCGATCGCCGCTCGAAATTCAATATCCGTGCACGGCGACGCTGCAGGAATATCTGCGGACCTATTCAGTGGTGGAGCCGATTTATGTGGCCATGCATCCGCTGGCCGTTTGGGCAGAAAATGCCGAGCAGACGACGCGGAATGCGGAGCTCAAGGCCGGGTATCTGCGACGGGAGCTGGATTTGAAGCGCGCCGTGCAGGCGCTGCGGCGGCGAGTTTGGGAAGAGGCGACGCCGGAGCAGCGGGCGCGCTTTTTGACCGATCCGCGCTTTGCGACGCCACTCGGGACGCGGG
>CAJYKO010000219.1 GCA_913775215.1 uncultured Devosia sp.
CATTCGACAAGAAGTTAACGCAGATAAACCAGAAAGGTTGCTACGGCTCTAGGAGCGTCACGCCACCGTCGCCAAAGGCGACAATACTCTCTCAAAAGAAGGGAACACTTTGGTGGGTGCACAAGGGCTCGAACCTTGGACCCGCTGATTAAGAGTCAGCTGCTCTACCATCTGAGCTATGCGCCCGTCTTTGAAGACCGGCACCAAAGTGGCGCCTATGTAACAAGGGTCTTTTGGGCTGTCTAGAGCCAAGTGCCCGAACCTGTGGATAAAATTTTGGGACCCTTCTGGGTCCCGCCAACATTTCTGGCCTTTTCCCCGCGGCACGCATGCGCGCCGCTATGGTCTCCCCCTTTTCCGATCCGTCCTATCGGCGGGGATAGTGCGTCGTCCCTACCTCCGGGCCTGACGATATGCGTCCAATTCAAAGACGTTATCGGGCTGGCTCGGCTCCTCCGGTTGGAAGTCATCCATCAAGCCGATCGTGCGCTCGATGATATGACGCAACTGACGTGATCTCTGGTCTGAGCCTTGCAGGATGATCGCTGCGCGTTGCAGATGATCTCGTGCAAGCAAGTAAGTTGGGTTCACGTTTTGCTCCTTCATACCCGGCTTTGGGTAAACCGCCGTACGCACGGCGCGTTGCAGAAGGTGGACACGTATAGTTGTCGCTAACTTTCTGACCGCACTTGCTTTTAAATCAAATGCGAACGATCGGCGCCTCTCCTCGGGAGATGCCCGCAGCAAGTGGCTCCCCATTTTATGAACAGAAAAACCATTTGTTGAGAAGCGGTCGACCAGGCCTGTGTGAAGGCCATGTCGTCCTCATACGAACTGCGCTAGAAATGAATCACGACACGCCTTCGGAGCGCACAATTGGCCCCGCCCAAACTCACCGAAATCGCCGAAAACCTGCCAGAAACCGTGCCATTCGTCGGTCCGGAGGCCATCGAAAGGCGCATGGGGATAAAATTTGTCGCTCGAATCGGCGCCAACGAATCGGGCTTTGGCCCGAGTCCTAAGGTCCTCGGCGCCATCCGCGATGCCGCAGCGGGGATATGGCAGTATCCTGATCCCGAAAATCATGACCTCCGCACTGCCCTAGCCAAATTCCACGGCGTCGCAGCCGATGAGATCGCCATCGGCGAAGGCGTCGATGGCCTCATGGGCCTCATCGTCCGCCTTTTCCTCGCCCCAGGCGAGGTTTTGCTGACGTCGCTCGGCGCCTATCCCACTCTAAACTATCACGTAATTGGCCACGGCGGCCGTTTGGAGTTCGTCCCCTATTCAGGGGCGCATGAGGATCTCACCGCTCTTGCCGAGGCCGCCCAGCGTCTGAAGCCACGCATCGTCTATCTCGCCAATCCCGATAACCCGATGGGTTCGTTCTGGCCCGCAGAGGACGTGGAGAGATTTGTCGCTGCGATTCCCGAAGATACGCTGATTATGCTCGATGAAGCCTATGGCGAATTAGCTCCGGAAGGAGCCCTGCCCGCCATCGACACAAGCAAAACCAATATCTTGCGTCTCCGCAGCTTCTCGAAAGCCTATGGCCTCGCCGGCATCCGCGTCGGCTACGCCATCGGGCCCAAACCCATCATCGGCGCCTTCAATCGCGTCCGGAATCACTTTGGGGTCAATCGCCTCGCTCTCGCCGCGGCGCTGGCCGCTCTGGAAGATCAGGATTACCTTGCAAAGGCCAAGAAGCAGATTGCGGAAGCCCGGGATCGGGTCGCCGAAATCGCTAGAGAAAACGGCCTAAAGCCCCTGCCCTCAGCCACAAATTTCGTTGCTGTAGATTGCGGGCGCGATGGCGTCTATGCGTTGAAAATTCTCGAAGAATTGGCAAAGCTCGGCGTCTTCATCCGCAAGCCCGGCACGCCGGGCCTCGACCACCACATCCGCATCAGTGTGGGGCCAAAGGCGGAGATGGACCTCCTCGCAGAGACCCTGCCAAAGGCTATCTCCGCCGCTCAACGCGGCGCGTAAAGACCAATCCGCGCAAAGAGATAGCGATGGTTCGATCCAAAGCTATCAGAGCCTGACATCATAGAGATGATGCGCGCATCGCCCTTGGTGAAAATATTGTCGATTGGCACGCCGAACTCACCGAATTCCACCGGCCAGGTCGAGCGATAGAACGGCGGCGGAATCAGCTCCTGCGCCCGGCCGAGGAATGCCACCGGGGCCGACCAAGCCGCAGCATTGAAATCGCCGGATAGCACGATTGGCCCCGTGATTTTGGACAGCGTGTAGCGAAGGTAGCCAAGCTCGACCAACGAAGCCTCGTCGAAATATGGCTTGGACAGGTGGATACCGACAACTGTGAGCTTGACCCCATCCACGGTCATCGGCGCAATCGCCAGCCGCGCGCGGCGAAATGGGGGGATATCTTTTATTTCGCCATTCTCGATCGGGAATCGGGAGAACAGTGAAATATCGCATGTCGCCACCCGATCGCAGCCCAGCCGGTACGGCAACACTGCCTCGATCTCGGGCAGATACTCGACAACCCCCGGCGTCTCCATGATCAACACAACGTCGGCGCCGGACGTCGCAATGTAATGCGCCGCCGCGTCAGCCGTCTGATTCGACGCTAGCACATTGTAATTCAAGTAGGAAAATTCAGCCTGAACGGCGCCGACCGACGCCTCGCGCCGCTTCTGGAACTCCCAGACATAAAAGGCGCCATGCGTAAACGCGCCGCAGAGAAACACAAAAAACAAGGCAGCGCGCCATCTGGCGCCAAACACGACCATCAGAACGGTAAGCACCAGCCCCAATGCAATCAGGTGAAATCTCAGAGACTGCAGCAGCAATTCGCCGGGAATGCCAGGCGAAATGGAGGTGATGATGAGGATGACGGCCAACACCCCGCCAAGGGCAAGGACAGCGCCACGAAACTCCGCCCGGCTCCACATGTTGCCCCCTGTAGACGTGCCGTAAGGCTAGAGCAGCTTCCTCATCTGGATGCAAGCCACAGCGCTGTTGGCCACTTCGTCTGGGTCCCAAGCGAAGCGATGCCAGCCGGTTTTCTCATAAAAGCCAAGCGCAGTCTCCGCGGCATTGACGAGCAGAATTTGCATACCAAATGAGCTCGCTCGATCAGCAATCATCTGCTCCATCACCCGGCCATGACCGCGTCCCTGCTCTGCGGCGGTGATTGCAACGAGCCGCACAGCGGCCGTTTTTACGTCAAATAGGTCAAGCCTGGCTGTCCCAATGCCCCGGCCAAGATGCTTCAAGAGAAGGGGGCGCGCAAAATCAGCGTAGTCGTCCGGATGGGCATCGTTATAGACGCCAAACCGGCCCTTTGCTTCAAAAAGTTCGACGCGTCGTATGCTGTGAAAGACAGCCCAATCCTCGGGTTGGCGGACGTCCACAAGTTCGTAGTCCATGCCAATCCTCATGGAGAGCGCCGACCGCCCGGCGAAACCGGGCTATCGGACTGACAGCCTAACCGGCGAGCGCGCCTTGCGCGGCAGCACCGCGTTCGATCATCACGCGGTTGAGCGCATTAAGATAGGCACGCGCAGAAGCCACCAGTGTATCGGGCTCTGCCGCATTACCTGAAGCGATGCGGCCGTTCATTTCAAGACGGACATGCGCCGAAGCCTGTGCGTCCGTACCGCCGGTCACGCCGTCGATGGCGTAGAGCACCAGGTTCGGATCCTGTCCGACGGCCTGCTTGATGGCGTTGAAAATCGCGTCGACCGAGCCGGTGCCCTCATAGGTGACAGCTGTTTCCGCGCCATCCACCGACAGGACCACGCTGCACTTGTGCGTTCCACCTGTCTTGGACACGACTTCCATGTCGACGAGCTTGATCCGATCCCCGACCGAACCGACTTCGTCATCCACCAGCGCGACGATATCGGCGTCATAGACGTGCTTCTTGCGATCGGCCAGATCCTTGAAGCGCTGGAAGGCCTCCTGGAAAGCATTGTCGCCCAGTTCGTAGCCCAGCTCCTTGAGCTTGTCCTTGAATGCAGCGCGGCCCGAATGCTTGCCCATTACCAAGGTCGTTTCCTTGATGCCGACGCTAGCGGGAGTCATGATTTCATAGGTCTCGGCATTCTTCAGCATGCCGTCCTGATGGATGCCGCTTTCATGCGCGAAGGCGTTTTTGCCAACGATCGCCTTGTTGTACTGAACCGGGAAGTTGGACGCGGCCGACACGATCCTGCTGGCGCGCGAAAGCTGAGTCGTTTCGATCTCGGTGAAGAACGGCATCGCCTCGCCGCGCGTGCGCAGCGCCATCACCACTTCTTCGAGCGCGGCATTGCCGGCGCGTTCGCCCAGACCATTGATGGTGCATTCGATCTGCCGCGCGCCGCCAGCAACACCAGCCAGCGAATTTGCCACAGCCATGCCGAGGTCGTTGTGGCAATGAACGGAGAAGATCGCCTTATCCGAGTTCGGCACGCTCTCGATGATGGTCTTGAACATCTGGATATGTTCTTCGGGCACCGCATACCCAACCGTATCGGGCAGGTTGATCGTCGTCGCGCCGGCCTTGATGGCGGTATCGACGCAGCGCTTCAGGAATTCGAGTGGCGTACGGGTCGCGTCCATTGCCGACCATTCGACATCATCAACCAGATTGCGCGCCTGCGCTACGGTGCGGGCTATGATCTCGATGACCTCGTCCTCGGTCT